>NZ_CP104273.1:300000-400603 GCF_025244865.1 Arthrobacter sp. zg-Y1110 | reverse complement strand
GGTACGTGACTCTGGAAGTCTGTTAGTTCCGAACTCTGGTAGTGCCGGACTCTGGGAGTTCGGAAGTCTGTTAGTCGCCGACTCTGTTACTCCGGTAGCTCGGAAGTCTGTAAGTCCGGAAGTCTGTGATCTCCAAACTCTGTCAGTGCCGGACTCTGGAAGTCTGTTAGTCGCCGACTCTGTTACTCCGGTAGCTCGGAAGTCTGTAAGTCCGGAAGTCTGTGATCTCCAAACTCTGGTAGTCCGGAGGTCTGTCAGTGCCGGACTCTGGAAGTCTGTTAGTCCGCAAGTCTGTTAGTTGCCCTGCGACATGGCTGTTGCCCGTGGTGCACTGTGCCTGGCCTCTGAAACGCTTGCCAGGACTCGTTGCCACCCCCGCACTCCCTGGTCGATGGGGAAGGGGATCACTTTGAGTGCCGGGAAGTCCGTTACTGCCAGACTCTGGCAGTCTGTTAGTCCGGGAGTCTGTTAGTGCCCACTGCAGCCTCTGCGACTCTGTTCGTGGGGTGATGTTCCAGGGGGTCCGGTTGGTCGGTAGCCGGGATTTCCGGGCGGCCCGTATTTCGGCTGCCAGGGGAGTGGCCCTGCCTGGAACTCTGGGACTCTGTTAGTCCTGCAGGCCCAGGTCAAGTCTCAACGCTCGGCACTCTGTAACTCTGTTAGTTCAACACTCTGTTAGTCCGTAAGTCTGGAACTCTGTTAGTCGTACAGGGAAAGTCGCGCTGCGGGTGCATCCTTATCGGCAGGCAGGAACGCAGCCGGTCATTTCCGGGCCGTAACAAGGCTGTGGAAGCCCTTCTCCGTAATTTTGGGGCTCCCGTCCGTTCTGGAGGACATAAGCCCTTAGAAAGGCGTACAGCGCCGCAGGGGGAACAGGGCTTTGCCGCACACATAGTGTGCATGGAGAACAACAACGAGCTTCCAGCACCACCGGCCAGCATCGGCATAGCGGGGGACTGGCACGGCAACACCGCATGGATGAAGCACGCACTGCACCGCCTTCACGGCGCAGGAATCGACACGGTCCTGCATGTAGGGGACCTTCGGATTCTGTGGCCGCCGGCGATGGACGGCCCCCTGTCGGATGAAGACAGCGAGATGATTCCCGGCGCCGAATGGCACGACACCTTCACCGTAGGGCTGGCAGACACGCTGGAGCAGCTGTCCATGCAGATGCTCTTCATCGACGGAAACCACGACAACCACCCCCGCCTTCGGGCCCTGCCCAGGGACAGCGACGGCTTCGGCATCGTCAGCAACCGCCTGAAGTACATTCCGCGCGGGCACCGGTTCACCCTCGGGGGAGTGCGCTTCGCAGGACTGGGCGGCGCCTTCTCGATCAACAAGCAGCGGCTGACCATCGGCGAGGACTGGTGGCCCGAGGAAGTGGTGACCGCGGACGACGTCGCAGCTCTCGGGCATGAGCCGGTCGATGTGCTCCTGACCCATGATGTGCCGGCCGGCGTCGACCTGCAGACGATGTTCGATCTGCCTGAGGCCATCGAGCGCGAGGCCTACGTCAGCCGTCTGCTGCTCCGGGACGCCGTCCGGAACACCGACCCGGCCCTGGTCTTCTCCGGACACTGGCACCAGCGAAGGACCCAGCAGCTGCCGTTTACCCGGACGGAGGTCCACGTGCTGCACATGGACGGCGGGGAGGGGAACACCGTTGCCCTGGACACTGCCACCCTTGGCGTCAGCGACGTGGAGATACCTCCGCGGTTCCCCAAGAGGCCGTAGGACACAAAGAAGAGGCGGTACAGCTTAGCTGCACCGCCTCTTCGCTTGTTCGGGTCCGGCTACTGCTCCCGGACCCGGTCCGCAGCCTTCACGATGACGTCGTCGAGCTTGAACCGCACGGTTTTCCCGCGTTCCCCAGCGTCCTCGGTGACGTAGAGATCGTCCTGGATCTCGGCACCCTGACCCTCCACCGATTCAAGACCCGCGTCCTGGAGGGTGAAAAGCACCGGCCCCCGCAGCGAATCGGACTTATCGCGCAGTTTGCGGGCGCTGCTGGCGTCCGCGTCGAGCGCAATGACACCGATGGGCTCGCCGCCGCGCATGACGGCCAGCTCGGTAATCCTGCCTTCGCTCGTGGCGTCGTATTCGATCTCATCGGCTTCAGGGTAGATTTCCCTGGCGCTAAGCGCTGCACGCGAGGCTGCCCACTCCTGCTCGTCCCGGACATGGCGCTTCTTGGCGTCGTTGAAGGCATCGGTGCGCCTGAGCTGCAGGTCCTGCGAAGCTGCCTGGATCTTGAACGGACCGGAGGCCGGGTTACCGCCGGTGTGGACGTTGTGTGCGTTCATGATTACGTCGTCGAGCTCGAGGCGGACCGTCTTGCCCGGCGCGAGGTCAGGCATGGTCGTGAAGACCTTGTCCGTGATCCCGGCGCCCTGAGTCGCCATATCTTTCAGGTTCCTGCCGTCAAGATGGGAGCTCACCCGGTCATCAAGCCACTCCCTGGAACTGCTCCTCCTGAGTTCGGTCCGCCAGGTTGTCCCGATGGTGTGGCCGTTCTTATCGAGAACGTCCAGTTCAACAATCCGTCCGTCGCTGTCTACGTCGTATTCGATGACTGCTGCGTCCTCATACATTTCCCGCACCGCTACCGCGGCGTTGGATGCAGCCCATGCGCCCTCTTCTTCGTCGAAGCGTGCGGCGGCCTCGGGCCAGGCATTTTCACGGCGCTGCTTGAGTATGGACGTGGCCTCTTTGATCTCGGCGGCTCCGTGCTGGCCTCGGGCCGCGGTGATGTTGACCTGGGGCTCGCCGTGGGTAGATGTGGCGAACTGGCCGCCGGTTGGAACCCCTTGGGGCTGACGGTTTGGGTTACGTGGGAGTGTCATGCCTGCCTGTGTGCGGCAACGGCCGGAAACAGCAGCGGGGGAGTGGCCGGAATTCACACCCCCGCTGCGTCAGCTAGTCCGTCATCCTTGCTGCAGCCTCGGTGATGGCATCCCGGATCCCGAAACGGACGTGCGTGACGCCGTTCCCGCGGTTGCGCACCACCTCGGCGCCCTGGTTCTGCATCTGGCTGGAGTAGACGTCATTGAGGGTCTGTGCGGCCTGGACGGCTGCGGTCAGACCCCTGATTTCGCCGCCCTTGCGGGAGTAGGTCCCGCGGGAGTTGAGTCCAACCTCGGTCAGGACCTCCTGGCCGCGGTTGATCCGCAGGGACTGCACCTTGCCCAGCATGTCCGTGTAGTAGTCGACGTCCGTGGCGTCCGGCATCCGCTTGGCGACGGTCAGGGCGGCATTGGAAGCTGCCCAGGTCTTTTCGTAGTTGCGCGCTGCTTCCAGTTCGCGCTGGATTGCCTCGGTCCGCTCCCGTGCCATGGTGCGCCGTTCGGTGAGCAGCTGCGTGGCACGGGTCCTGTCCTTCATTTCGCCGGCGACCTGCAGCGTGGCGTCGGCCAGTGCGAGTTCGTAGCCTTCGATGGCGGAGGGTTCCCCCATGCAGACTGCTGCAGCGGTTTCCGGGTCGGAGAGGTTGTAGAAGCCGTCCATCCGGTGTTTCGGACCGCGGACCAGCTCGTTCTGCTCTTCAGGCAGCCGGATGCAGACGGCGTTGCTGCCTTCGGTCGTGAAGAAGACGGCTTCGCCGGCGTCGGGCTCGAGGACCCGGGCCGGGCCGAACGGCGTTTCCATGCCGTCGTAAACCGAAGGCAGGCTGGTCGGTGCCGCTGAGAGGGAAACCCCTGCGGCCTCGGACCTTGCGGACGTGGCGAACTGGCCGCCGGCGGGCGTGCCTTCGGGCTGGCGGGCGATGGGCCTGGTGGGAAGTGTCATACCCCTCTGTGTGCGGCCGGCCGCGGAAGTGGAAGCCTGCAGGTCAGAGCTTCGCCCGGGCCGTCTTCAGGGCTGCTGCCAGGGTGAACAGTGATGAGTACAGGGTTGCGGGGTGCCCGGGCTCGATGTTGAAGGCCTCGAACATTTCTGCGTGGTCGTTGGCATTGACGGCGTCCAGGACCTTGACCGGGTCCTCCCAGGCATCGGGCAGATCCGCCGCAGCGAGGAGGGCGTCCCGGTCGGCGCCGTCGATGATTTCATCGACCTGGATGCTCAGTTCCGCAAGGACGGTATTGGGATTGTGCTTTGCCAGGGCATTGATCGCGATGAGCGACCGTACGGCCTTCCTGGCTACGACGGCGTCGATCGCCTTGGTGACCTGTTCCCGGGTCTTGTCCTGTTTCGCTGCTGCCACGACGGCTCCTATCGCTGGTGCCCAGGTTGTCCGGGCACATACAGAAGGGGCCGGCTGCGCAAAAAACAGGAAAGGTTTGGGAAGGAACTGGCCGGCTACAGCTTGGCTCGGTATTCCTTCAGTTCAGATGCGAGCACGATGAGCATGCTGTTGAGGTTGAATACCCCCTCCACCTTGAAGGCGTCCGTAAGCCCGGTCGTGTCCCGGCGGAGGGTTGCTTCCAGGACAGCGGCTGCGTCCCATTCCTTGGGGATGTCGGTTTCCCGGATGAACGCTTCATAGTCCACGCCTTCCAGGAGGGCATTGCACTGGACGAGAAGCTCCTGGGTGACATCCGCCGGGTCCAGCCTGCCCAGCCCGAGCATGGCCCGCATGACCTTCAGCGGCTTGTTGGATTTGAAAGTGTCCACCGCCTTGGTGGTTCGTTTCTGGATCTCGGTCTGTTTTGCTGCAGCCATGGCTGCTCCTCTCCTCAGCGCCCGGGCTGTCCGGGCACATACAGAAGTGCCCGGCGGCGCAAAAACGGGAACGAGCTTTCCGGCTAAAGCCCGGCGCGGGCTTCCTTCAGGACGGCGGCCAGCTTGAGCAGCGATGCGAGCAGCTTCGAGGCCCTGTCGGATTCGAGGGCGTCGGCGGTTCCCTGGATGTCGTATCTGCTGATCGCCCCTACTGCTGACGGAGCATCCCATGAGGCCGGCATCTGCGCTGCCCGGAGGAGTTCATCCCGGTCTGGGCAGTCAAGGTATCCCCGGATCAGAATGAAGAGCTCAGTGAGGACGACGGCGGATCTGGTCTCCTCCAGCTGCATGACGGCGGCTTCCATCTGCCGCCCGTCCCCGGACGCGACGGCGTCGACGGCGGCGAGGACCATCTCCTCCGCACTGCCCTGCCTGGCTTCTGCCATTGCTCGTCCTTTCCTGAACGGGGAAGCACCGCAGTCCTTCTTCAGGTCTGCGGTGCTTCGGAGTGTGTAGGTCAGGCTGCGGCCCTGGCAGGGGAGCGGCGGCCGAAGAGGCGGCTGATGGACTGGACGTCAGCTGCCTCCAGCCCGTAGGCGGTGGCGAGGACATCGACCTGGTCGCCGAATTCGGATTCGTCCACAAGATCCAGGGTCCGGGCAATGTAGGTGGCGGAGCTGTGCTCGATACCAAGGCTCCGGGCCAGGTCCGTCTGCTCGTTCATGAGGGTGTCGTCGGTTGTCTGCACTGTCTTGGCGGTCATAGCCCCTATGTGTGCGGACAGGGGCGGGAATCTCCCCACGGGAGCGGGAAGGCCCGCCGGGAGGGGTCCGGCGGGCTTTCGGGGGAGGGGGGTCAGGATGCCAGGCGCTGCGGGTTTCGTTCTGCCTGCAGCAGCTGCCTGCACAGGTGGTAGCCGAGCGCGTTGGAAGGGATGCGCCCGGGGTGCTTCCGTTCCTGTTCAACGAGAGCGTCCACGGCTGCATCCAGCTTCCGGTCCTGCCGGACTGCCGCTTCGATGACGGCGATGTCGCCGGCGCCGTTGCGGCCGAGCATCCGTGCTGCAGAACCGTCCCCGATTGCCTTCCGGACGGCGCTGCGGGCCAGGGGCCTCTGCTGGGAGAGCTCCATCGTTCCGCGGGTCATGTTGTGGAACAGGGCGTTCTCGCTGCGCCGGTCTGAAAGCGAGACGGGAGACTCCTGCCGGCCGCGGGATGCGAACTGGCCGCCGGCGGTGACCCCGGCCTGGACGCGGGGGCGGAACATCAGTTGTTGTCCCCGCCCTGCTCAATCCAGGTGAACATCATGTTCGCGCGCCGGGAGGCCTTCGGGCTGTGCTGGTCACGCTCGTAGATCTTGCGGAGATCGTTGCGCAGCTCTTCCTTGTCGGCGAACCCGGTGCGGGCCAGCTTGGCCATGGTCGGGTAGGGCCCGCTCATGCCCATGTCGTAGGCGATGGCGAGGGCTGCATCGTCCGGGAGTTCCCGTTCGCCGAAGCGCAGTTCGGTGATGCCGTCAACGGTGACCGGGTCCATGCTGTCGGCCTTGCGCTTGGCGGCCCAGAAGTCACCGACGCTGGCGGTTGCTTCCACCCGCTCGTGCAGCAGGCGTGAGAGGTTCTCGGAGCCGAACGTTCCGGGATCCTCCTCGTTGGCCAGGTTGACGATCTTTGTCTCGTTCCAGGCGGCGTCGGAGACCTTGCCTTCGGTCGGGTTGGCGTCGCGGATGACGGCGGAGCATTCGGCGGTGATGGAGCTCCAGTCGTCTCCGTGAGTCTCTGCCTCGTAGCGTTCGGTCATGAAGTCCTCGATGACCAGCTGGTGGCGGTTCAGCCATGCTTCGCGTTCTTCCTCGGTGAGGTCCGGCTGTTCGCGTTCGACCAGGGCATGGAAGTTCACTTCGCGTTCGGCGTGGACGAAGTACTTGTCCGGGTCTTCGTCGTCGCGGCTGACGGTGAGCCGGTCCATGACGGACTCTTCTGCGAGTTCCGGGTACATCTCGTCTTCACCCTGTGTGAGGACGATGGGGCGGTCAGTGGAGTCGGCGAGGGTGACGCCGGCTGCTTCGGAGCGGATGGTGGTGGCGAACTGTCCGCCGGCGGGGATGCCCTCGGGCTGGCGGTTGATGTGGGTAGTCATGCCCATCTGTGTGCGGCTGCCCGCACTTGGGGACAGGTCCGCTGCTCTCCGGCCCTGATCGGGGGTGAAAGAGGCTGCCGACCGGCCCGCCAACCGGAACCAACCGGGTGCCGACCAAAGAGTCGGTGAAAAAATCCGCGGAATCTAGGGGCAAAAGAGGGGGCCCCTATATAGAACCAACTTAACCAACCTATTAAGAGAGATATATATATAAGGGGGCCCTATGTATGTTCCTTCGCAGCAGATTCCTATATAACCCTTTCTCTCTTATGGAGGCCTCCCCCTCCTGTCGGCAAGGTTGGTTTAGTCGGCAGAATTTCGAGAAACCCCGGAATCACGCGGCAAAACGGGGTACCGGCACCTCGTTATGGGTCGGTTTATCGGTTGTTTTCGGTCGCCGGACGGTTGGCAGGACCCCTTCAGGGGGCTGTTTCGGGCCGTTTTCACCCCAAAACACGTCGCCGCGGCACTAAGGGCGCAACGAAACGGTGCTCTCCTACCCCCCCCTACGGCGGATGCGGGTACGAAAAAGGGCCGCCCCGGTGAAGGAGACGGCCCCGGCGTGATGGTTTCAGACGCGTCCGGCATCCAGGAGAGGAAGCACGCACTGCCTCCAGTTCTCCCAGCTGCCCATCCTCGGAACCCCCTCGACGTAGGCGTTGTACGGCCGCGTGAAGAGAAGGTGCTGCCAGGAGGGTGCCATGGATCCGGTGATCTCCGGTTTGTCGTCGATAAGGACGGCTCCGGAAACTGCGGTCTTGTCGTAGGCGATGATCGTGCGCTGTACCCATTCGCGGCCGAGGTGCTCATCCACCCATTCGAACTTGTCCTGGGCACAGGTGCGGTTCTCGAAGGTGGGCGTAGTGACGATCAGGATGTTCAGACCTTCATTGGCCATTTCGTGCAGGGCATCCACTGCCCCCTCGACGGGACGAAGGTGGCGGAACAGGCCCGGAGTGTTCATACCGGCGGCCAGGGAGTCCAGGTTGAAGCCCGGACCGCCGAGCTGGTTATAGCGGTCGCGGTGGCCGTAGGGGACCAGGGGATACTCCGGGTCGTTGAGAACGAGGGCGTCGTCGAGTGCCTCAAGGTAGTAGGCGAGCACCTCGTCCATATCGACCAGGACGGTGGCGCTTCGGTCAAAGGTTCCCCCGGCCATCGGCCTACGCTGCCATGCGGACGGAACGGGCGGCAGCAGCGTTCTCGGCTGCTGCGTGGAAGGCGGCGGTGTCGGCCAGTTCCTCCCAGAGCGACTGGTTCCTGTCCTGGCCGTCCTCGGTGAATTCCGTTTCGTCGACGTAGTCGGACGCTGAGACCAGCAGTTCGTAGTCGTGGTCGGGGCTCAGGACGAACTCGGGGTTGTCCCAGTGCTTCATTTCCGTGTGGACGGCGAAGCGGATGAGTGTGGCGAGGTGCCCGCGGCGGGACGGGGTGAGGAACGGGAAGGCTGCCTCTACGACGGCGTTGGCTTCGGCGCGGGTGGCCGGGGCTTTGCCGTCCCAGTATTCGGGGTAGGACTCGCGGAGTGCATGGGCCGGTGCCGCATGAGCGATAAGCTCCCGTGCGCCGGGCTTGGGGAGGGAGAGCAGTTCACGGGTCAGTGCGGGTCCGTGGTCCTTTTCGAAGGCTTCGTCAAAGTCAGGTGCGGTGTTGTTCTCCATACCCCCTATGTGTGCGGCAAGGGCGGGACTTCTCATCAGCCCAGGCCTGCCGCGGCGACGAGGCTGCTCAGCCCGTCCCTGCCCATCCCGACCATGGTGGCGCCGACACCGATCACGGCGTAGAGGCCGATCGGAATCAGCAGCAGCCACTCGCGGGAGGATCCGGCGTTGCCGAGCACCGGCACGGCGAGGTAGCCGTTCTTCTTCCAGCAGTCCTTCAGGACCGGGATGTTCTGCCAGGCTTTCGGAGGTTTGATCGTGAACGGCCAGGCCAGGTTGCAGCCGCCGGTGGTCATCATGTCGCCGAGGATGTGGACGATGACGCCGACGCCCATGGACAGCGGGAACCAGAACTGCTCCTCGGGTGCGAACAGGGCAATGAAGAGCCCGACGGTGAGTCCCACCGCCCATGGGGATTTACGCATCCGGTCGGGGATGATCTTCAGGGCCTTGGCAGCGAAGCTGACCAGCAGCACCGAGAGGATGCCGGCGCCGGGGAAGATGGTGCCGAACCAGTCTGTTTCGATGGTCCAGAGACCGGCCACCCAGGCCACGGCAACGAAGACGATGATGCCGATGATCGAGTGGGTGCCGTGCCGGTGGCCGCCGGATACCTTCCCGACGGCGGCGCACATGGCGTTGGAGAGCGGTGGCAGGGAGTGGGCGATGGTGGCGTTGTGGTGGTCCGCGTCAGGGAGCAGGGCGGCGCCGGCCGTGACGAGGGCGCCGGTGATGACGCCGACGGGGCTGATGTCCAGCAGGCCCATTCCGATGTCGAAGCCGTGGGACCCCCAGCCCAGCTTTTCGGTCAGCAGCGAGATGTCGACATGGAACTGCGTGGTGATTGCAACCCAGGCGGCTGCGCCGCAGGCTGCGTGGTGGGATCCCATCATGGGAGTGGTCCTTTCAAAAGGGGGTGCCGGCGGCCCGGGTCAGGCCGCCGGCGACGGGATCAGGCGAAGGGGTCTTCGTGCGCAGCAGGTGCCGCGTGGGTCCGGCGGGGGGCGGGGGAAGACACGGCGAACGGGTCATCGTCATCAGCGGCGGCGGCACGCGGGGCCCGAGGTGCGCGCGCGGCGGGGATGTCGAACGGGTCGTCGTCGCCGGCGTCGGCGGAACGTGCCGGGGCGGACTTCACCGCTGGTTCGTCGAAGTCCCAGTCGGCCGTTACGGATGCCCGGACAGGTGCCGGTCCGAACGGGTCGTCCTCGGTGTCGTCCGCTTCAGGTGCCGGTGCTTCCGGCACTGCAACCGGCCCGGGCTCCTCGAAGATGTACTCCGTGTCGTCCGTTTCAGGTGCGGCAGCCGCCTTGGCCCTGTCGGCGTCGAAGTCCCAGTCGTCGTCCCCGGCCGGATCTTCTTCCTCCTCCGGGGATGCCGCGGGCTCTGCGGCCGGTGTGGTCTCTTCAGGCATCCCGGTCTCCGCCGGTGCCTCGATCTCCATCGGAACCACTGCCTCCGCCGGTGCTGCAGCGGTGCCGGCCAGGAATGCTTCAGCCTCGTCGAGCATGGCCAGGGTGAGACCTTCGTCCGGATCCGGGACGTAGAGCATCGCTTCGACTCCCGCTTCCCGGAAGGCGTCTGCGGCGATGTCCCGGTACGGGATGCCCAGCACGAAGTCCTCCTGGGAGAGTTCATCGTCAAGCCAGACGATCCGGCGGACCAGCGGGTTCGCTGCGATCCAGGCCAGGGCGGCGTCGATCTTCCACCACCCGGTGTCGTCGGATCCGGACTCCAGTGCTTCAACGGCGCGCGGCAGCAGGTGGCCCAGGTGCTTGGGGGCGTCCTGGACCCAGGAGCTCAGCCAGACCTGCCGTGCCGGAATGGAAGCGGTGCGGGCCATGATTTCGGGCCGGTAGGCGATGGCGCCGCGGAAGGGGACGTCGATGCGGATCATGGCACCGGTGTGGGTCGTCGGTGCCAGGGCGCCGTCGATGTCCAGCAGCATTGCCGCTTCCTCGTCCTCGATCACCGGCGGGATGAAAACGGCATCGGGTTCCAGCACTTCGTCCGGCTGGCCGGAAGCGTCCTGCAGACTCCCGGCCTCGTCTTCGCCGTCGCCTTCGAGGGAGAAGTCCATGTCGGACCAGTCCAGATCGTCGAGGCCGATTTCGATTTCGCCCAGGTCCACGATCTTGTCGGCCGCCGGCTCGGGCATGACTTCCCCGAACGCTTCAGGCATCTTCGGCATGAACGGAGCCAGGTCCAGCTTCTGGTCCTCGGTCAGTTCCTCTACGAGCCCGATGAGCTTCTGGGCGAGGATCTTCTGCTCGGCCGGGTTGTACCAGGCCTGGATGGCCATGGCAGCACCGGCGGTCGTTTCGAACAGGCCGCGGCCCGGCGGGATGGCATCTCCGAGGTCGGGTGCATCCTGCGGTGCGCGCAGAGCGGACTGCTTGTCGCCGTAGGTGGCCTTGCCCAGCAGCAGGCGGGAGAGGTTCACCTTCAGGTCACCGGCGCCGGGGATGGTGTCGAGCATCTTGGCCGAGAGCTTCTGGGTGGCCAGGAACAGGGTGACGCCGGCGGAGCGTGCTTCGCGGGCGATCTTGCCCGTGTAGACGCCCACCTCGGTCTTGGCCCGGTTGGTGGCCAGGACCATCTCGCGTTCGGCGTCCATCTCCGGGTCATCGCTCGGTGCCGGCACCGGGTCCTGGCCCATGAGGGAGGTGAACTCGTCGAGAAGGATGACGATGTGCTTCGGACGGACGTCCTCGGGAAGGTCCCGGTAATTGCCGACGCCGTTGGTCTTGTTCAGGTTCTTGCGGCGCACGACCTCCGCGTAGATGCCGCGCATCATGGCTGCAGCGGTGAACGGGCTGTCCGTGAACGCCTTGGAATACGGCTCGGCGAACTTGAAGTCGGCACCGCCCTTGGTCGGGTCGGCGACATACAGCTCGTAACCGCGCACCAGGGCGCCGAAGGCCAGTGACTGCAGCAGCACGGACTTGCCGCCGCCGGAGGCACCGGCGATCAGCAGGTGGGGGTCGACCTTGAAGTTATATTCGACCGGCTCGCCTTCAATGCCGGTGGCGAAGGGGATGTACTTGGAGATCTCGATGTGTTCCCAGTCGTAGTCGGCCTTATCCGGCATGGGGTTCACTTCGCAGACCATCAGGCGCACCGCGTTGGGCTTGTCCTTGATCCTTCGCGGCTCCACGTATGCGTTGCCGGAGTTGGACTCGAGCTTCGGCCGGGCGGCGGTGAAGTTCGTGAAGTCCAGGCCCGTGCCGGTGAGGTCAAAGTCGATGACGGAAACGGCGTCATTCTTGGGCAGCTGCGTCTTGTCGGTGAACACGGGCAGCAGGCCGCCGATGCCGGAGACACCCGAGTCGAGGAAGGTCTGGTCCCAGTCGAGCTTGGCGAGCATTGATTCGTAGGCCTTGTTCGCCAGGATGACCTTGGGATTGCCGGGGCGGGCGCCGGCGACGATGGAGACCATGCCGTCCTTGCCTACGGAGATGCGCAGCCATTCGGATCCCCAGTGCTGGCGGATCTTGTTCGCCTGGCCACGCAGCTCACTGAGGGTGACGCCGCCGTGCAGGAAGAGGTCGATCTTCCAGATGTGCTTTGCGGATCCGGCTTCGGTCAGGCAGGTGACCGTATCGACTTCGGGGCGCTCGGCCAGGCGTGCGACCTTGAACGCTTCGTTGACCCGTCCGGCCAGTACCCATTTCTGGGCGTCGGTGGATGCACGGCCGCGGCGCGGGCCGCCGGCGGGCTTCAGGTCATCGGGGCGGAGGGGGACGGTCTCGCTGGACCAGTAGACGGAGAATGCCTGGGCGTGGCGTTCACCCCTGCGCGATCCGGGGAAGCCTGTCATTGCGACGAACGGTGCGGCGTCCAGGACGGTTGCCAGCTTGGGTTCGAAGGCACGGAACTCTGCAGGCGGCATGCCCTGCCGGGTTACGAACGCCATGTGGTGGATGGTCTGTCCGGTGGGCAGCTGGGCTTTGGACTTGGTCTCGTACTGCATGACCGGAGGGTTGCTGCCCTGCTTCATGACTTCGATCCACCGGTTGTCCCACTTGTCTTCTTCGGCAAGCTTTTCCATGGAGGTCTTGTTCAGGCCGGAGCCCGGATCCCATTTAGTGGCGTCGTCAAAGAGCGGGCCCACATACAGGGCGCCGGCGCCGCCGAGGGCGCGGTGGTCCACGAGCACGGGCGCGTTGAATGCCGCACCGAAGTCGTTCAGGCCCTGTGCGCGGATGTAGCTGGGAGGCGGGCCCATGGGCAGCAGCCATGTCACGGCCCAGGCGTTGCGTCCGGCAGGCGCGGGAGGTGCCGCGGGTTCGGGTGCGGCGGTCGGGTCTTCGTTCGGGTCGGTCTTCGCGGGTTCGGCGGCCGGTGCCGGCGGGATGGTCAGGAGGTGGACGTCATCCAGGATGGGCCGCGCGAAGCCCTGCTTGTCGGCCATCCACACGATGGCGCAGCGGGCGAGCTCGGTGACGACATCCTTCGGCGTCTCGGGGTCGGTGATGTCGGGGATCTGGTCCGAGGGCCAGCGCACAATGTCGAAGCGGACCGGGTGGGTGGTGCCGGGCATCGGCTGGTTGTTGGAGTCGACGTTCGGCACGGCGATGATGGCCATCTTCGATCCGGTGCCGACGGTCGGGGAGATCTTCGGCTCCATGGACCAGTACGCCATTGCGCCGACCGATGCCGGGGCGTCGAAGGTGTCGACGATGGCCGTGCCGACTTCACGGCGGTCGATCAGGCGGGGTTCGGGATCCTGCTTGAGCATCGCCCAGCGCGGGCGCCATTCTTCACGGGCAGCCACGACGACGCGCCAGTGTTCCAGTGCAAGGGTGATCCACGGCTTGGCCAGCAGTGCCAGTGGTCCGCCGGTCAGGGCCAGGATCCAGATGGCGGGTTCGGGCACGCCGGGCAGGCCGGCGGCTTCAGTGAGGACGGGGAGGAAAACGCTCAGCACCGTGCCGGCAACCGCTCCCAGGATGAGTCCGCCGATACCGAAGCCGATGACGGCGGGGGTCTTCGTCTTGGCGAGGGCGATGAGGGAGTCGATGCGTGCACCGGGGTTCTCGTCATCGGCCACCATGGTGCGGCGCCGGGATGCGGTCAGCTGGGCAACGATGATGAAGCCGGCTGCAGCGTTCACCCACTGGCCCCAGTCCCCGGTGTACGGGTTGGCCACGGGGAGGAGGAAGTACGCCGCCGCGCCGGTCCACACTGCGGCGATGAAGGAAAGCAGCGGCTTCTTTCCCGGCAGCCAGTCCATGCCGGGCAGGACGAGCTTGAACTTCAGGTCTTCCCAGAACCGGTACTTGTTCATGGCCGCGGTCTCGCCCGGGGATCCCGGGGTGGGGTAGCCGCGCACATCCTTCTTGCCGGTGAACATGGCCGGCGGGTACATCCAGGCGTTGACGATCAGTGCCGCCCACACGGCAGCCAGGCCCGGGTAGCCGGAGTAGATTCCGAAGCCTGCGAGGGCTGTTCCTGCAAGTAGGGCCATACCGGTGATCGGCTTTGCTGGTGCCTGGTTTCTGCGTGCCGCCATAAGCGGACTCCTCCTGGTGATGTTCTTCGGCCTGCGCGGCCCGGTCGGCAATGGACGGCGGAGCTTTTACTCCGGCGGTGTCCCCGTGCTTTCGGATGCGCTGCGGCACGGCAGTGCCCGGCGGAAAGATGGGTGCTTCATGCCCTTGGACATGCGTAGGCAAGACAGGGAAGGCCGCCGTGGATCCTGTGCCCGGATCTCTTCGGCGGCCTTCGTCGGTGTTGATGCTGCGGCGGTCAGCGGCGTGCGGAACCGGGTCCTGCTGCGGGGGTGACAATCAGTTCTGCGAGGCGGGCAACGATCCGGTCATCTGCCGGCCGGCGGCCGATGAAGGAGCGCACGGTTCTGGCCAGTGCGTCACCGGTGATGAGGATGGCTCCTGGTACCTTCAGCAGCCAGGTGCTTACCTTTTCGCCGGTGCGGGAGGGCCAGATGACCAGCCGGACCGTGAGGACTTCAGCGCCGGTTCCGCGCAGGTGGCTTTCGACGGCCTTGGTGATCCAGGTCTGGTCCTTGCCGGTGTGCGGGACCTTCTCTCGTCCGCGGCGGTTCACGCCGGCCAGGGTCCAGTAGAAGCCGGGCTTCCACATTTTGGAGTCCAGGATCAGCACGCGGCTGCCCGAGACGATGACGTGGTCGATGTTGGCCTTGAAGCCGGGGATGGGCACGCGCAGGTCGTGCATGACGGCGGCCCGGGAGCTGAAGGTGTTGAGCACCTTCTCCGAGAGCTGTTCGCCCTTGGTGCCCATCCTGGCCACCGACTCGTTCACGGCCCAGCTGGTGTCGGCCAGACCCGTGGCGGCCCTTCCATAGATTCCGTTCACGGTGCCTACAGGAAGAGGTTGATGATGAACCAGACTCCGACGAGGATGATGACCCCGCCGAAGACCTTGCTGCCGGATCCGGCCATCCAGTCTTCGATTGCCTGCTTGTCCTTGTCGCGGTCGCTCTTGACGCGTTCCTTGAAATTACGTTCGCTCATGCCCGGGGACATGCGTAGGCAATCGCCCCCGGGCGGTACGGCGGCCGGCGCGTGCCGGCTACGCCCAGTCGGGCAGGCTGCCTGCACTCCGGCGCGCCTGGGCGCGGTCCTTCTTGCGCTCCAGGTAGACCCGCTCAGCGGCGATGTCGCGGCCCCGGATCCGCAAACGGTCCGGGAGTGTCGTCTCACCCTTTACGGCGCCCACGTTGGCACCCAGGGTGCGTCCTCGGGTCCTGTTCGGTCGGGCCGGGTACGGCTTGGGAATGTCTGCTTTGGTTTTCTTCGCCCGGGCCAGCGGTGTGCCGATCAGATCCGTGTGGTCGCCCGTGCGCAGCCAGTGCGGAGTGGCCGCGAGCAGGCGCGCGTTGTCGATCAGTGCCGTCGGATCGAATGTGTCCGTGAAGGGCTTGAACGCGTAGTCGTCCGTGCTCATCATGCGCCGGGGCACCCAGCGCGCCGACGCCGGGCCCAGAGCGAAGTCCGCCTGCAGATCGAGGAACCCGTCACTGATCTGGCCGCGGGCCGGGAACCAGTCCTGCCAGTGGGCGACGCCGATCCTGGCTGCCGGGGAATCGGCTCCCGTACCGGGGAACTCCTTGAGGACCTTGGCGATCACCTTGTAGATGTTGTGGATCGGATCCGCACTTGCATGCCGGTCGCGGTCCGGGTGTGGTGCGGCGATGAAGACGACGGCGAGACCGGAGGTTTCCAGCGGCCGCTTGTCGATGGTCTGGGCCCAGCGGCGGACCTTGGACTCAAAGGATGCCGAGGATGTGGCCGTAACCTCGTACACGATCCGCAGTCCGTCGCTGCGCACAATGGTCCCGTCTCCTCGGCGGTTGTCGAGCCGTCCCGGGCGCTGACGCTCGAGTTCGGCCTCGTATGCTTCAGGGCCCTTCGCCTTGGCTTTCTCCAGGCGGTCCTTGTTGATCTTTCGCTCCTGGGCACTGAGGCCGGCCAGCAGCTCGATGGAGGAGAACTTTTCGCCCATGACGGTTCCGACACCGGGCAGGTATTCGGCGGCGCGGATCGCCAGCTCGGTGGCCAGCAGGTTGTGCCGGTCGAACTGTCCGCCCGAGGACCAGGCGTAGCCGCCGGTGACCGAAACCCATTCGGGGTAGGTGAGGGTCTTCTTCAGCTCCTTCTCGAACGCGTCCCCGGTGCGCGGACGGTACAGGGCTGTCTGGCCGCGGCCGGGAAGGGTGCCGTTGCGCAGCGCGAAGGACCCGACGTCGAGCAGCTCGGCAGCGAAGGAGGCAACGATCTGGGAGTAGTTCGGGTCCAGGAAGAACGTGGATCCGGTGAGCACCGCCAGCTGCTCGGCCGAGACGGTCCGCCACGAATCGAGCACACCCCAGGCAGCGAGGCGTTCGGCGCGGCCGCGGTTGGAAACGAGGATGTCCATGGCTTCGTCCCGGCTCATGAGCAGGCGTTTGTTCTCGCGGGTGCCGAAGGAAACGAGCGGTTCGTCGTCGGGTCCGCTGTGCCGCGATGTCCACACGGCCTGGGAGCCCGGAGCCCAGAGCCGGTCCCAGTACGGGTCGGTGCGGTTGAACATGGACAGGGCGTCGTCTTCCTCCGTGCGGGAGGAGGGGATGAGCCAGCCTTCAGGTTCGAAGCCGGCGATCTCACGGCGCTCCCGCGCGGCTCCGGCTACCACAGCTGTGCCCCGTTGGCCTGGCCGTAACCCTGGGCGGCGGCGTAGCTGTCCATGTCGGCTTCGAAGTTGGGCAGCTTCACGATGAAGGCGGACTGCCTGCGCTGGTCGACCTCGGAACGGACGACGACATGGTAGGGCTCCAGGTGCTGGATGTCCTCGGTGGACCATTCGCCGTTGCTGCCAACGTTCGCGGCAACCTCGGTCGCGGTGGTGACGTCGGTCTGGGCGAAGGAGATCAGGGTCGAGTACGTGAGGAAGTTGTTGCGCAGGGCGGCGCCGAGCTGCTCCGGCCGCTGGGTGGCCAGGATGGCACGGATGCCGTAGGAGCGGCCCTGGTCGCGGATCCATCCGATGATCTCGGGGCTCGTGCCGGCCAGGAGGGAAAGCTCGTCGGCAAAGATGGACACGGACCGGCCCTGTTCCAGCCAGCCGGAGCAGTGGCGCTTGAGTGCGTTCTGCAGCGAGAACATCAGCATCGAGGACAGCTGCTGTGTCTGGGAATCCTCCAGGAGCACGCCCGTGGTGGAGGAACCGGTGTTGATGACGACCGAGCGGTGGCCTTCCAGGATCTGCGCCCAGGTTACCTTCCGGCGGGCCGGGGACCACCAGGATTCCAGTGCCAGCAGCTGGCTGATCTTGTTGCGGGGTGCCTCCTGGAGCCTGCCGCGGGCAGACTCCGTCTTGCCGTCGTACAGCTTGGCGAGCTCGGCGACTGCCAGGTCGAGTTCGGCGTTGGGAGTGTCACGTTCACGCTGCTGCTTGGCCAGGCCGTTGATGCCGTTCCACAGGTCCACGCCAAGGCGGTCGGTGACCCCGCCCAGGAGCAGGTGGGCGTAGAAGATCGGTGACTGACCGGACGGGATCAGTCGTTCGTCGCGGTCATCCATGAACTCCAGTACCTCGTCGGTTACTGCAATTCCGCCGGTGAGGACGGAGACGAGCGTTTCGTAGGAGCGTTCACCGATGGACTGCTCGCCGAAGGCGTAACGCATGGCGTTGGTGAAGAAGTGTGCTTTGGAGGTGATGTCCCCGGGTACGGAGAAAATGTCGATGGCAGGGGTGGCAGGATCGGCGGCGTCGATGACCAGGGTCTTGTCGCCCATGGCGTGGGCCCACTGCACATACTTGGCCACGCCGTCGCCCTTGGACTCGAAAGCGATGAGCGTGTTGTTCCGGCCAGGGTAGCCGGGGCGGCCGGAAGGGCGGACGCGTTCCAGGCAATGCCAGCCGAAGAGTGCGCGCACCGACAGGGACTTGCCGGAGCCGGGTTTGCCGACGATGGCGACACCGAAGAGCATCGCGGCCGCGGACAGGTGGGCAGATCCGTCATCGTTGGTGCCGAGCATCGGCCCGATGTTGGCGAGCATGGCCGGAGGAGTGGAGCGCGCTTTGGTTGCGGCGACACCGGAGACGGCGCCGGCGTGAGGGGAAACCATGCCGACAACCACGTTGGGCCCGACCATGAATGTCTTCGGCGTCAGCGGGTAATCACCGTCGGAGGCGGAGACATGCTTCTCGAACGGGACCTTCTCGCCGCCGACCTTCGTGTGGCCCTTGATGACGGCTTCCTTGCGCGGCGGCTTCGGCCGGCGGTGCAGTGCGGGAGGTGCGGGGAAGACTGCAGCTGAGAGTGCATCGCGGAGCCGGCGCTCCGGTGACTTGATGAGTCCTGCCAGTGCGGCGACACCGGTGGCTGCCATGACGCCGCCGACAGCAAGGATGCCCGGCAGCGAACCGTCGATCATTTCGGCCAGTCCATCGGGAAGCATGGGCCCGCCGATGGATGCTCCGCCGCCCAGGACGGCGCCGGCCGGAAGCCCGAGGGCTGCACTGTGGAAGCGGTGGGGAGTGCGGACCACCGAGTCAAGGTCGAAGCCGGGAAGCCCTGCGGTCACCTGGGAGAGCAGCGAACTGACGACATCTTTGGATTCCCCGCCCGCGGTGATCGTAATGATGATGGCGTTCGGCGATGTTGAGTGGTGGGTCGGCACCGCAGTGCCCATCCGGTGTGCGAGCCAAAGGGAGTGGCGGCGGCGTTCCTTGTTGGTGGGCTTGCGCATCGTGACAGCGATCCAGGTGCCCTCGGGCATGGCAGTGGCCAGCAGCCGGGGAAGCTCGGTGGGGTCGATGCCGTTCTGTGTTTCGCGCAGCGCCGGGGAGTGGTGGTAGCTGAGCTCTCCGATGGCCGGGGTGTCGCCCAGATCGGCAGGCAGTTCGACCTCTTCAGCGCGTGCACCGACGGTCTGCGCGAGGTGAAGTGCGGCGTTGGAGTTGACGGCGCGGGCCGGAAGGATCAGGTAGCCATGGAGCCCGGTCTTCTCGCGGCGGGTGAGCAGCGTTGCGGATCCGGCGTTCGTCGCCGCGGAGGCGAAGGTTCCGGCCCTCTGCGTGAAGGTTGTGGGGTTTGTGTCGATGCCGCCGGCGCGAGCGAGCCTGAAGATTCTCTGGTCCATGCCAGGGGACATGCGTAGTTTTGCCCCATTGCGGGATTTCGTTCGTACTCCCGGGATTTGCGGGCGGTGAGACTGGTTTAAAACGTGGTGCCGGGCGGAAATCCCCGATGTTCGGCCAGCGAACCCCGCAACGGCTTCCCTACTCTGGAGATGGAGTAAGTCATTCGGTTTGTGTGCGTCTACGGAACTGCACCCTGCCCTCATTCCTTCCTGTCCGGCCACGGCCATGGCTTCTATTCGGCTTGTGTGCGGTCCCTTGATGGATCTGACCTTCCCAATCCTGCTGAAATCCCTGACTCCGTTGCACCCGGACTCCCTCATCCCCACCTCCGGTCACGCCTGCAGCGGGCCTTCAATGTCCTTCGGACGGGTGGTCCCGTTGCTGCCACTGCGTGTCATCAACTGCGTCGGCACCCTTCCATCACCCCGCGTAGAGGTACTTGGTCGATGAGGCCTGCGGCCGGCGGTTGGTTGCCACCTGGCTCATGGTTGTTGGTGTCACTCTCACGGGTGGTGGTAGGGGCTTCGCCCCGGTGGGGTGCCGCTCATGTGTGTGGGTTGGTCCGGTGAGTGTGTGGTTGGGAGGAAGGCCTTCGGCCGGTGAAGGGGGTTCCGGTTTTGGTGGTCGGGTCTCCGTGAGCTCAATGCTTCCCGCCCTGTTCACGTCCGGTTGTCTTAACGCCATCGGACTGCCCGGCGCAGAGCCCTTCATGATGGTTCACGCAGACCGGAAAGATCTTCACTCCGTTCAACGTCCCGCCAAGCATCACGGTCACGCAAACAATTCGAAAAGCATCCCGCCGACCATGAAGCCAAACGTCACGCCCGGCACCGTCACGGCCACCATCAAGACACCACGACGTCCACCATCAAGAACGACAGAACCCATGGCCAACCGGGGCGAAGCCCCTACAACCGCCCACCCGTCCGCCACCAAGACGCAAACACTCCGGGCACACACCGCCCCGCGCAGCGGCCACCAAAACGTTCAGCAGAAAGCAAACGTCTTGACCCCCGCAACCGGGGCGCAGCCCCTTTCGCTTTTCCGCCCAAAAACCATCCAGACCCATCCTGCCCAGGATGAGGCCACGCCATCTGCCCGCGCAGCGGCCGAAGGCTTGGATGAACGGAGCGCAGCGACGGAAACCAAGACGGGTCGCGGACGAGCCGCGGACCGGCGCTCCGCGCCAGGTCCCCGACCTGCAGCCCGCAACGTGTCCCGAACCGGTCCCCGTGCAGCTGCAGAGCGCAGCGATGCAGCGCCCGTACCGGGCAGCTGCACGCCGACGCTACGCGCGGCGAAGCCGCACGTACGCGCGCAGCGCGGACGGCCGAGCGCAAGCGAAGGCAGCGAATCGGAAAGGCTTTCAAAACGCCAGGCACCAAAACGAAACCCGAGCTGGTATCCGAAAAGGTTAGCGGAGGGGGAGGGCCGCCAGGCCCGACCTTCTTTATATGCCCTCCAACCAGCCCGGCTCACCGTTTCGCGGCTACCGCCGGCCCCGGCAGATCCACACGACGTCCCTTCGGGCCGCCGCGCAGCAGGACGGCTTCACTCCGGCAGCCGGGCCCGGGCCTACCGGCCGCGGAGACGGAGCTCCGGTGCGCGCGCTCGGGGCACACGGGGCGGATCCGGTTCAGGCGGCGGTGCGGGTGCCGGTGTCGGCTTCGGTATCGGATGCACTGTCGGCGCACGGAAGGAGGACGACGTCGGCTTCACGGGCGCCTTCAGCTTCGGTCGCGGCGGATCGGCGGGCGCGCCGGATTGAGTGCACGGTGCGGGAGCATTCGACGAGCGACGAGGCGCCCAGCATGATCGGCAGGACGGTGATGATCTGTATGGCCGGATCGTGCATGACGCTGATGATGAAGGCTCCGCCGCCGATTCCTGCCACGGCACCAGCTGCTTCACGGAGCGCGGTGCCGGCGGGTGTGACCAGGGCATGGCTGAGCCGGGCTGCGGCCGGGTGGCGTGCAGGCCCGGGGTCGCTGCTCACCGGGATGCCGGCAGGTCGAGCATCTTCACGTAGGACGTGTCGGCGGCCAGCGCGTCGGCGGTGATGTACCGGTCCTTGTTGGCTGTGGCGTTCCACCATGCCGAGCCGGGCCACGTCGCGACATCGGAGAGGACATTCGGGGTGTAGACGGAGGTCTTCTCCCACACCTCGGAGATCACAGCCGAGAGCTCACTGTTCCGGGAGAGATCAACGACGTGCGCCTTGCCCGCGGCATCCTTCCCGTACACGTTGATCGGTGCGGCGCCGAAGACTCCGAACTTCCCGTGCACGCTCCTGGCAACCGGTCCCCGGGACCATGGCTCGAACTGTTCGGGCAGCAGTGGGCCGCGGCCGGTCTTGGCATACTCGCAGGCCGTGAACCAGAGGATGCGGTTCAGCTTCGGCGGGCAGACGTGCCTGTCGTCGCGGAAGGCGAGCTGCAGGATGTTGTTCGCGATGAGGATGGAGGGGAAGGGCATGCTGATCCGTTTCGTGGGTGACGGTCACTATGTGTGCGGAGGCGGAGGGCGCGCTCACCGGGGAAAGAAAAAGCTCCCCGGCCGGTGGCCGGGGAGCTGGGGTGGTGATGGTCAGGCTGCCTTGGGTTCGTCCGGATCTTCGGGGCACCAGTCGCGCGCGACTGCGGCGAGCCTGCGGATTCCGAACTCTCCGGCGTCCAGCATGGCGGCCAGCTCGAGGTCCACGCCCGGCTTGTCCAGGACGATGGCGACGGCTTCGAGATAGGCAGCCGCCGCGCGGGCATGGAGCCGGCCGGCGGGTGAAGCTGTCAGACGGGTGCGGGAGGCACGCGATTCGACGACGGCGCGGTGAAGCAATTCATTCAGTGCGTTGTCGGCAAGTTCCAGTGCTGTCCGGACTTCGCGGACGCGCTCCTCGGTAACGGGCAGGGCGATTACTTTCATGGTGGTTCTCATTTCGACGAAGGCAGATGCGCTGGCAACGACCTGTGTGCGGCCGCGGCAGGAGAAGCGCAGATACCCGGGCGTGTCCTCGGACACGGGGTGGGGGAGGGTGCATAAGACCACCTGCCGGGCCCGGTCCGGTTCGCCGCTCTGTAACTCTGTGAGTCTGTGACTCTGTTACTTGCGGGTCGTCGGCCGGAGCCCGGCAGATGTCGATGCGGTGTTATGCGGCCAGGTCCATCAGGCCCGGCAGTGTTTCCTTCGCGGCGGCAAGGTGGGCCACCATTGCTTCCAGGCCTTCAGCGCTCACGCGGGTCATGATTTCCCCGTAGCTGGCGGCCAGTTCGGCTTCGAAGATGTGGATGAGCGGGAAGTATTTCGCAGCCAGGCGCTCGGCCATGGCGTCGTTGACTCCGGCGCCGATACCGGCCACGTTGTGGTGCAGGCCGACCGCGTTGTCCACGAAGTCCACGAACTTCACGATGAACACGTCGGCGTCGCCGTGGATGGCGTCATGGACGTGGCTGACATACCGCAGGTTCGATACCGCACGAGGCTGCCGGGGGCCGCTGTTCAGCGGGTTGCTGACGGCCTCGACCATGCGGGTGGTGTTGGTGCCGAAGGTGGCCTTCATCCAGTCGTAGGCACGGTCGCGGATCTGGGACTCGTCCAGGACGGAGGTGTCCATGCCCAGGTAGTCGGTGAGGATGGAGACGGCGCAGTCCTCGATGGTGTCGTGCAGGATGATCGCCGCGATGATGTCCAGATCGGTGACGCCCATGCGCAGGGCACGCAGCGCGTTGCGCAGCGGGTGTTCGCTGTACGGGGCGCGCGGCATTCCTCCGCGGTTGGCGCGGGTCTGGTTGCGGTGCAGGTAGGTCGCCACGCCGAGGGCATCGACAATCCTGTCGGCGCCGGAAGGGCTGATTGCCTTCGTGGTTCCGATGATGGAAAGGGCAAGTGCGCCGGAGTCCAGGTTCTTGAGCTGGGCTGCGGGAATTACAGGGAGCATGTGTTCCTTTGGAGCTTCGGTGTGTTTCATGCCGGTGGGGGGCCGGTTCGTCAGGGTGCTCCGTCCATGGTCTGCATCCTCTATCCCTCATGTGTGCGGCAAGGCATGCGTCTCTCACCACCCGGCCGGCGGGAAAATCCACCTGTGGGCGACGGCATCGCGAGAGCAAACAGGGTGTCCGCACACATGGGAACCATGACCGCAAACCCTGTCGAGGCCTTCGTCCACGACGATGCCGTATCCGTCCGCCGTGCCACCGAATTCACGTACCTTCCCGACAGCGCCGTGCCCGGGGAAACCGACCTGACCCTCTTCTCAATCCGTGTTGCGTGGCGCGGTCCCGGATCCTGGGCCGTACTGTGGTTGGGCTATTGCTGGGGACCGGAGGGTTGGGGTTACGAACCGGGCTCCCCGGAGCGGGACGAGGAGTACCTCATCGCGCACCGCTTCACGATCCAGGAGGCTGAAGCCATCGCACTGCGCGAGGTCAACAACATCACGATCAACGGCAGGACATGGATCGAGGACCGCCGGGAGCGGGAAGCCCGGCGCAGCGCTTCGGAAAAATAATTCCGGAAAACCGCGACGCCGGGGCCGGCAGCCGCACACAGGTCAGGTGACAACGAAAGGGGTCCCCATGACCGCCATCATCATCGTCCTCGCCTGGTTCTCCGCACTGGGCATCATCCTTCCCGTGAACGCGTACCTTGCCGCCGGCCGGGACCGCGCCGACCGGGCAGCTGATGTCGAGGTTGCCCGCCGTGCTGATTTCGAAGAGTTGCACGCCGCCGCCTGAACCGGGCAGCGCAACGGCCCCCGTCCTGATTGGGCGGGGGCCTTCCTGTGTCCGGGAAGCGGCAGGTATCCCTCCGCACACATAGAGGTCATGACCAACAGTTACAGACGAGAAGTGAAGTACGGCCCGGCGAAAGCACTGCACAAGCTGGCCAGGAAGCAGCGTGTGCGCAGTCTGCCCCGTGAAGAGGATGTCCGCGGGCACCTGATCCGTGTTCCGGGCACCGGCGTCGTCGTGGTCCCCGTTGAGCAGCTGGCTGGATCCTGGTCCTGCATCGTGGTCGCCGGCCTCAACCGCTTCCCGATGATTCCGGTCGAAGACACCGTCCTGTTCAACGGCGGACGCCTGATCACCGACGGGCAGCTGCAGGCGACTCCGGCCCGCGGCAAAGCCGCGCACAGCACCGAAAAGAAAACGGTCCAGGGTGCTGTCCTCCGTGTGGACGACCTCATTGTGGTACCCGTCTGCCGGGCGGACTTGGGGTGGGACTGCATCGTTGTTGCCGGAGAGAAGCCCCTGGCCGAAAGTCCGTACTTCGTCTACGTCCACGAGGCAGTCCTGGCCGGGGCGCCGCAGGTGCTCACCGAAGCAGAGATCACCGGCCTGCCTTCACCGAACCCGCCGAGGTTTGTTCCCCGCGGATGCGAAGACCTCCTTCCCCTGGCCACCGAGTTCACGATCCTTCCGGCCGGCGCCGTGCCGGGAGAGCGGGACCTGGACGCCTACTCGATCAAGCTCACCTGGCGCGGTCCGGAGCTGTGGGACATCGGCTGGCTCGGCAAGCACTGGGGGCCCGGCGGCTGGGGCAAGGACGTCCCCTCCCGGCCCCGCTACCCGCTGGATGAGGCGGCGCATATCGCCCGCGAGCTGGTTGACGATCTGGAGATTGAAGGTCTGACCTGGGCGGCGCTCCGGAGCAGGCGCGGCTGACCGCCCGCAGGAACAGAAGAGGCCCCCGCCAATTCAGGCGGGGGCCTTTCCATGTCCGGAGCCGGGCGTTAGACGGGGCTGCTGCAGATGAGGGTTGTGTTCCGTAGCTGCCCGAGGCGTTCAAGCTGGCCGTTCCTGTCGACAGCACCGATGAGCTCTGAGAACCCTTCGAGGTAGACGCCGGCCATGGTGGCCTGGACGCTGGAGAGCTCCTGCCAGTCGACGGTTCCGGTCAGTGCGAAGCTGCGGGCAGCGTCCTCGGCGCGCGACTCGTTATCCAGGCCGGCGGCACCGATCATGGAACTGAGGAGTTCGGTGTTCTTGCGTTCCTCCGCCTCCTGCTGCAGGTACCCGGCCAATGCTTCCCGGGCGCAGGTGAAGTCGGTTGCCGGTGCAGCCAGATCCTCAATGACTCCGGTGACCGCCGGCGGCAGTCGCTGCCCCTCCTTCTCGTCTCCGGTTGTTGTTGCAGCCAGAACGCCGTTGATGAGGAGCTGCCGGTTCTGCAGGGTGTCCGGCAGGGGAGTGCCCGAATCAATGAGCAGGTCGTAACCGGCGTTGCGCGGGGGCTCCGCCGGGGCGGCAGCCACAGCGAGGACACCTGCGAGGCCGAAAGCCGTCGACGCGGTCGAGAAGACGGCCAGCAGTTTCTTTGCGCCCATTCTGGATCCCATCGTCGAAAGGTAGCGTCCGGTCATGTCAGTGTGCAACAAGGGGTGTACCCGCCCCGGCCGGCCGACGTTTCAGCCGACCAGCCGGGGCTTCGGATTCAGCCCGGCGGCTCAGTCCTGCCCGGGCTCGATGCGCTCAAGACGGGCGTACGTGATGCGGCCTTCTGCATCCATGTCGAAGGAGTCCAGGTGCGAGTACGCAATCCAGCGGTACCGTCCCGGTGCCACGTCGATGACCGTGAAGACCTGCAGCGAATACGGTTCGTTGGCCACCGCAATGTCGGGACCGCCGTGATCGAGCCAGTGCTGGTAGTCGGTGGCCATGGTCGCCCACAGGTCCGTGCAGATCCAGGCGACCTTCTCTTCGCCCTCGTTGATCTTCCGGGTGTCGGTTTCCTCGTCCCATTCGAAGTTGATGACTTCAAGGGCACCGTCAGCCGTGCGGATGACGGAAGGGCAGGAGTTGCCGACGTAGGCGTAGGCGGTGTTTGCCTGCCGTGCGAGCAGCTGTGCCCACGCGTCGGTACCGGACGCGGTGTTGATCGACATCGGCGGGTCGATGCTGAAGTGCGCCACCCTGCCCAGGTTGTCGGCCACGATCAGTTTCCCCGAAGGGACGTCGATCTCCGTGACGGGGGCACCGAAGGGCATCGGCTCCGCTGCGGTGCCGGGGGTTTTCTGTTCCATGTCCATCCTTCTTCGGAGGTTGATGTCGGCCGGTGCGGGTCAGTACCGGGCGAAGACCTGGACGCCTACGTGGTTGCCGGCCAGCCAGGACTGCGGATCCAGTTCCGCGGAACCGAAGCCGAATGAATCAAGCGCGGGGGAGAGCATGGCGGAGTTGTGCGACGGGGAGTTCGTCCACCACTGGAACATGTCCTCCGGCGAGTAGTTGACCGCGATGTTCTCCGCGTAGTTCGACCAGTTGCCCGGAAGCTGGTTCACCAGGTCGGGGTTGTGGGCGACACCGGCCCATCCGTTGGCGTCGATGGCGTCCTTCTGCGAACCGGCCCAGTTCACTGCCAGGGCCTCGAGAGCCGGGTCGTACGCAAGGGCGTGCACACCGCTGGCGGTCCGGTACTCGTTGATCAGTTCCAGCGACCGCTGGGCGAATTCCGAGGATCCGGACACCGGTGCTGTGACGACAGGAGCTGTGACAGCCGGTTCCGTGACTACGGGTGCCGGGGCGGCAGGTGCCTGGACGACGGGTTCCGGTTCGACGGGAGTCACGACAGGTTCGGGGGTTTCCACCGGAGCCGGGGCGGGTGCGGGCTCAGCTGCCGGGGTGTCGACGGCAGGTTCCGGGGCGGGCGAAGCTTCAACGACCGGCGTGACGATGACAGGTTCAGCCGCCACCGGCTTCTCGACGACCGGAGCCTTGGCCGGAGTCCGGACGGGCTCAGGCTGTGCATCTTCGATCGGTGCAGGCGCTTCAGCTTCTTCAGCCTCTTCGACCGGTGCGGCCGGGGAGCTGTCAGGTTCGGCTTCCACCGCGGGGGCCTCGGCAGGGGTTTCCTTCACAGCTGCAGCAGGAGCCGGGGTGAGGGTAAGGCCGGCCGGCTGAGCGGAGGCGGAACCTGCGGACGGGGAGGAGACGCTCTGGCCTTCGAAGAGAATGTACGGGGCCGGGATGTTGTTGTGCGCGGCAACCTCGGACCAGCTGCCCCATCCGTTTCCGTCCGCGATGGACTGCAGGGTGTCCCCGGCACGGACAACGTGTGCCGGTGTGCCGGAGGTGAAGACCGCAGGCTCCGCCGCCGCCGGTGCAGGCTCGGTGGCCTCCCCTTCAGGTACGGCAGAAGGATCGTCCGCAGGAAGCACTTCAATCACGGCGCCGGGGATCTTCCCGACGTTGCCGCCGGTCTCCGGACTGGCTTTCTCAACGTTGCCGAAGTGTTTGCCTGCAGGGGGCGAGGGCTGGGAGGCAGCGTGTTCGGGTGCTGCGGCCGGGCCGGAGCAGGCGGCAAGCATCAGCGGTGCGAGGGCGGTCAGGGACAGGATGCGCGCGCGGCGTGCGGCCGGGCGTTCGTGGTTAGACTTCACGGGTACTTTCGGTATTGGTGGCGGCGGGGGTCGGAAGGCAGGCCGGGCAGAGATCTGCGCGGGCGCCGGTTTCCCAGCCAAGGTTCATGTTGAGGTGGCGGCGGGCGACAGCGAGGCTGTCCTGTCCGGCCGGGACCAGGTAGTCGTGGGTTTCCTCGATGCCGCACTCGTCGCAGTAGACGGTGACCAGCACGGGACCGGTTTCTTCCTGGACGGCCATCAGGAGGCCTTCTCTTCGGCCGGCTTACCCGCTGCTGCGAGTACGTCTTTCAGGAGGCGGCCGGCGGCCATCATGCCGGAGTCGTATCCGCGCTCCCACTCCTCCTTGTAGTTCGGGTCCTGCTCCGTGGAGAGGTTTTCCGCGAGGGCCTGCAGCTGGGCCAGAAGCGTGGGTTCCATGGTGTCCTTCGGTCTTTCAGCAGGCACGGCGCCCGCTCCTCCACCTATGTGTGCGGACAGCACGGAGTCTCTGCCCGCCGGCCTCGGCTGCTAGTTCCGGTCGAGGCGCTGCTCGATGGTGCTGTCCAGAATCTTCCCGGCCTTCTCGGCAGCGCGCCGGTTCACTTCGTCGTCGGTTTCGTACTCGTCGACGTATTTGCGGATGTCGACCAGATCGCCCATCGGGGTGTCCTCAAGCTGTTCGTCGCTCAAGTCCAGCACGGACATGATCTCGTCCTCCCGGAGTTCGGAGACGAAGGCGGGGCCGAAGAGACAGGCAGCGGCGACTGCGACGATGACGGCACCGGTCACCCATGAACCGATTGCTTCCATGACGTCGGCCAGCGCGCCGCGGCGGCTGCTTCCACCCGTCTTCGCCTTCCTGGCCTGAACCTGTTCAGTGTTGGGCTCGGAGGGCAGGGGGAGGTTTTTGTCTGTAGTCATAACCCCTATGTGTGCGGACGCCGGCGGAACTCTGCCCGCAAGCACCGGCACCGGAATCAGGCCGATCCGGTGCCGGTGCTTGTCTTTGCTAGCGGCGGGAGATGCGCTGGAGCTTGACGCCGGCCGGGTCGGTAACGCTGATCCGGTCATCCTTTTCGTGCAGGGTGTAGATGCCGCGGACTCCGTCCACGGATGCAATGAACGGGAAGCCGCCGTCCTTGCGTGCCTTGGTGAAGTCGCTGAACCTCAGCGGGGAGCCGGCCAGGGTGATGCCGAACTCTTCGAGGAAAGCCTCTTTCATGAAGGAGGTCTTATGGCACCGCTTGTACAGGACAGTTGCTGCGATTGCTGCGACCCCGGCCGCCACCGAAGCGCGGGAGCCCTTCACATTGGCCCGGACCGCTGCCACTGCTACGGACAGGGACAAGATCTGGGACGACGTCCGGATGAGGGATACCGACCAGGCCCCGGGGGTGACGTAGGAGAAGATGTCGGGTACGGCGATGCTCTCGCGGGTGTTTACGGTGTCATCTGCCGGGGGCGTAACGGTGCTCATGTGTTCCTTCGTCGTGAGGTCCCCGCCAATGGACGGGGAAGGGTTGGGTGCTACGGAAGATATGTGTGCGGAGTGAAGCCCAAATCTCACCGTCCGGCACCCGCGCCCCGGTCCGGACCGCTCACTGCGGCTTCCCTTTCCGCCCAGTACCGGATGCGTGATTCAGCGTGTGCCAGCTTGGCGCGAAGGTCGGCTTCCTGGACGCCGCGGCTGATGGCTGCATTGGTGGCCCGCTCGCGCCGATGGAACGGAACGTTGATCTCGCCGGCGTCGGCACGGCGGGCCGGGTGACCGGTCTGCTCCAGACCGGCGAGGCGCTCCTTGAGGCGGGACACTCTTGCCTCTGCCGACCGGCGGCGCACGGCAGCATACCCGGGATCGGGTGCCGGACGGGGGACAGGAACCCTGACCGGCTCCGGGCAGCAGGTGTCCGGATGGCTTTCGGGCGTCCAGCCTGCTTCGATGGCTCGGCGGGCCTCCTCCATGCGTTCGGCCTCGATCCGGAGAATCGCATTCCCGAAACCGTTCAGCGTGCTCACTCCTCCTGCTCCGAGGTGCATATTTACTTCACTCCCTTGAACGCGGCAACGATGTCGGTGGTCATGGCGGTCCTTCGGGTCAGGCAGCCAGGGACGGGAGGACAGTCGGGGGAGCGGGCGGGACGAATGAGGACATCAGGGCGCCGTCGTCGTTGGGGTCACGTCCGGCGAGCAGGTTCACGATCTGTCCGGCAGTGATGCGTGCGTGGTAATCGTTGCCGGCGATCTGGATCTCTTCGCAGAATTCCCGGATGACCACCTCGGCGGCGGAGTCGCTTCCGGCGAGAAGGGCGGCTGCCTCTGCCGCGGCTGCAGGGGATTCTTCAATACCCAGTCCGGCCAGAGTCAGCAGGTTGGTGATGCGGGCCTGGAGCGCATTCTCCATTTCGATCAGCAGGCGTGCCTGTTCGTGGTCGGCGCGGCGGGTCTCAATGAGGCCGCCGTATTTCTGTGCTGCCGCTTCGAGGCGGGCGCGTGCTTCGTCGATGAAGTTCATGGTTTTCCTGTCTTCAGTTGCGCGGGAACGTCAGGGCGGCGAGTTCTTCGGCCGCCTTTTCAAGTGTTTCGACTGCGGTCCGGATGTCGGCCGGCGTCGGGACGGTGGGGTTTGCCTTCATCAGCTCGGCGACGGCCTCCCAGGCCTTGGCAACCGTGTTGGCCTGTGCCTCGGCAATGCGTTCCGGCCTGTTGTCCACGGAGAACAGGCCGGGAATGAGGATGCGCACATCCAGTTCCGGGATGGGAATGACACCGTCGCGCAGGGATTCGGCGCGCGCTGCCGCCAGGGCATGACGGGCCTCGGTCAGGGCGAACCGGCGCTGGGGCTCCTCTCCGGTCGGCCCTGTCGTTACGACGTCCACCCTGTAGCCGTGACGGGTCACGTACAGGAAGGGCTCGTGGATGCGCACCCACATTTCGCCGTTGATGAGGATCAGACCGGAGGTGGCATCCAGGATGGCCCCGCGGGCTTCATCTTCGCTTCCATGGGTACCGTCGATGTGCCGGCCGATAAGGACGTCGGCCCAGTCGGACCAGGGCGGGATGCCCCCGCCGGACGGGGTACGCGGCTGGCGGAAGAAGACCCCGTCCAGGACACGGATCTCGGCCAGCCGTGAGCCCGGGACGGCATCGAGGTTGTCGCCGGATGGAACGAGTGCGGCGACCGGTGCTTCTTCGATGGTGGCTTCACGCAGCGGAAGGGTCAGGGTCAGGATTCCACGGGTCACGACCGGGAGGCCGTCGACCGTCTCGGTGCTGGAGTATGTGGCCGTGCACCTGTACATGGCAGAGGGGTTCGGGGTGCTCATGTCCCCTATGTGTGCGGACGCGGCGAAGGGTCTCCCCGGGGAAAATGAAGACCGGCCCTGGGCCTGTTGGGGCAGGCGGAACCGGTCATGTGCCTCCGAGCTTAGCCGTGGAGCATCGCGCCTGCATCCCGGTGACCGTGAAGCCACCGGGATGCAGGTATCAGCAGCCGATGCCGGGGCAGGGCCTACCGCAGCGGCACTCTTACGGTCGGTTTTCCACTTGTGGTTACCGCACCGGCTCCGGCGGTCATCATGCCTGACCTGCCCGTTCTGCGGTGAACAGCTGGGGGTAGCCCCAATTCTCGGCCTCGGGGTACTCCTCACCGGCTTCGGCTTCAACGAGGACAGCACCGCCCTTGACCTGCTGGAAGTCCGGGCTCAGGAGCATGTCGACCGGTTCAATGGCATTGACGGGCACCCTCCAGGCGGATTTGAAGGAGTATTTGCCGCTGCTCTTGAAGAGGGTCACGACGGCGGTCCGGGTGGAGGCGGCCTGTGCTGCAGCGCCAAGGTCCTCGACCAGTTCCACGGCAGAGCGCTGTCCTTCGTAGACAACGCGGGGGTTGTGCTTGATGACCCCGAGGGTGCGCAGGCTGGCCAGGGAGCCGGCGGCTTCGGGAATCACGCCGCGGATGAGTGCCGGGTGGGGGACGTCCTTGAGGAGGACCGTGTTCGCAGGCAGCCCCGTCGCGTCTTTACTCAGGCGGACGATGATTTCTCCCGTCTCAGGGGAAATCAGGTCGAGGGTGTTGCGGCTGACGTCCCAGGAAAGGGTGCCGCTGTACGTGCGGAACTCCACCTCGGGGGTTGAATCACTGTTGTGCCGGCCGGTGGCACGGCGCAGCTCCAGGCGGATCTTTTCGCGGGTAACGGTGGGCATGGATTTTCCTTCAGTCGTGTGGGGACCTTGCCGGTCATACTCCTTATGTGTGCGGACCGTCCCCGGTCTGTCCCCGTCTCCAGCAAAAACCAAGCCCGTCTAGGAGATTTCCCAGACGGGCGTACCGGTGTGTGATGACAGCTCAGCTTTCGGTGTTTTCGACCTTCGCGGCAGCAGCGTCCCGCGCAGCGAGCTGGCGCTTGTACCAGGGGTAGGTGATCAGGCTGCCGGTGCTGACGACGGCCATGAATCCTGCCAGGAGCCATTCGCCGGTGGTGGCAAAGTAGACAGCCATGCCCAGGGTGATGGCGGTGGGAATGAAGATGGCCCTGGCGAGGACCTTCTTGGCGGGCATGTCGGCGTGCTGATGGTTGCTCATGTTCTCTTTCTGTTGGGTGTCAACCGGGCCGTAAGACCCGGTTGGGGTTGATGGCCGGCCGTGCTCAGTCCTCGTCGCTGAAGCTGCTCTCTCCGGTCTGCCGGCTCAGCTCATTGGCAGCCTTCATGAGTATCCGGGATGCCCGCGTCATGGCCTCCGGGCTTTCATTCCTGAGGATGTCCCGGGCACGGGCTACCCTGCCCGCGGCAGCAGTACGGGCCTGTGCAACCCGCTCGGCGCTGGTGGTCATGGTGAACACCGATGGGATGAACACTTCCACCCGGGGCAGCGGCAGACGGGGCTTGCGGCTGAAGCGTGCCTCACTCGCATCCACGGCCTTTCCCGCTGCGACCGCGGCGTCGTATTCGGTCAGGGCAAAGACCTGCCAGGCACCGCGGTCCGAAGGCCCGGGAATCACTTCGGTGAATATCTGCCCGACCTCGATAACCGGCTCTTCAACCTGCTCCCACAGGGCACCGTCAATGAGGATGAGCCGGGCGAGCCCGGCGCGGATAGCCTCGCGGGCTTCAACGGCGCTGGAGTGGCGTCCGAATGAGGTGTTGAGGTCTTTGCTCCCGGGTTTCACGGGCTGCCGGTCAGCGTTCAGGAGCCTGCGGTACAGCAGGCCGTCGACGGTGCGGAGCTCGGCCATCCGCTGCGGGAATACCGTACGGAAGCGGTCGCTGCCGGGCAGGAGGGCTGCCACCGGCGCCTGCAGTGACGAGGCCTGCCGGACTTCGATGCTGAGGGAGGCTGTATGTTCCTTCCGGTATCCCTTGCCCTCGGCGGGGACCCGGTAGGTGGTGTATTCGGCTGTGCCTGTGAGCGCGGTCTGTGACATGACTTCCATGTGTGCGGAAGGACCGCGGCAGCTCCCCGCCTAGTCCTCCCGGTAGCCGGGAATGATGCGCACCGGTACGGCGAAGTTGCTGATGCGCCGGCCGGTGAGGCAGTCAGTCCAGACCGGTCCGCGCAGCCCGTTGGCCGGGTCCGGGGGCATATTGATCGCCAGCCGCGTATCACCGGTGAAGATAGTGGTGCCGTAGGGCATCTCGTCCACTTCACGGCGGCTGGTGATGGTCAGCAGGGAGGCCATGTCGGCATCGGGGTTCAGGCAGTAAAGGGCCCGTTCCTGGAGCCAGTCAGCCAGCTCGGTGCCGTTCGTTTCGAAGGGCATACGCAGGTGCCGTGCCGTGAATGCAGCGTGCATGAGGGCGGCGGCATTGGTGAGCCCGTTGCGGCCGCGGACGGGGGTGACCCGGCGCAGGGCAGCCTTGAGTTCGTCGATTTCCTCCATCGCGGCATCGAGCAGGTTCTGGTGGTCGCCGGATTCCAGACGCCAGAAGATGTTGGAGTCGACCGCTTCCATTTCACGGAACTCGGCCAGGCTCGGGGAATGGTCCCGGGCCTCCAGCTCGGCGACGAGGTTCCTGCCGGTGCCCTGCGGTTTCGCGCGGGCAGAGCGGATAAGCCGTTCGACTTCCAGATCGGCGATCTTCCCGCGGGCTTCCAGCACCGCTTCCCGGACACGTTCATCCACCGGCACGCCGCGGTCGGCCAGGGACTCGCTGAGGAAGCGGATGAAGACGTCACTATCGAAACCGTTGTTGAAGACAGGGTTGGTATCCATGCCCCCTATGTGTGCGGACAGGGCATTGGTCCTCCCCGGAGCGCCGGCGGGGTGCCGGGACGGCCATAGATCCGCCCCGGCCTGTTGTCAGCGGTTCGCCGTCAGTGCCGCCTTGAGCCGCATGAGCTGGCCGTTGACGGCGTCCTCGTTGATCCACGAGCGGTTGACCCCTGCACGGTTGTTTACATCGAGGGCAATTTCCTCCATGCGGGCGCAGTCGTTGATCAGGGCCGGGGTGCCGCGTGCGGCGAGCTCCTCGTCACCTGCGAAGACCACGGAGACGAACCAGTCGGATTCAACATCCATTTTTACCTTGTTGACCATGTACAGGACGGCGAACCCGGCCGCGAAAACGGCCAAGGCCACAGCCAGCTTCTGCGGGCTTGATGCGAGTTCGGCGAACACGGCGAAGAGGGAAAAGTCGAACACAGAAGGTTCCTTTCGAGGAGGTCTCACCGACTATCGCCGGTACTGATTATGTGTGCGGACGTCCCGCTTTCCCTCCCCGAGCGGGCCAGTCCGAACCCCGGCGTAGACGGCTTCGGGCAGCTCCGCACACATAGGGAGCATGACCATCAATGACACGACGCCCGACGGTGCACAGCCCCTGCACAGGGAAGTAAAAGATGCCGCCGGACTGGATGCCCTTACGCAGGGGTCCATTGCCATCATCCTGAACAGTGCCGACGACAAGTGGCCCGAGGCGTTCCTGCGCTACGGCTCCGGGTGGACGCTCCTTGAAGCCGGGACCGACAGCAACAACATCCCGTCCGCCGGGCTGCTCATCCGCCCTGAACAGACCGTCATCATCATCGTTGATGCAGACAAGGACGGTCAGGGCCGGGCTATCACCACCGAAGAGGAGCTGCTGGCTTTGCCGGAAGGCTCGCTCGTCCGCGGCCTCGGCATCCGGCACAACCCGTCCTGGCCGAAGTTGCTCCGGCGCGTCTACTCCTACTCCGGCAATGAGTTCTTCGGATCCAGCCCCGACCATAACCATGACCCGATCCCCGTGGGCGCTGCAGTGCGCTACTACGGCGACCTCACCGTCATCTGGGAGCCTGCCGCCGCGAAAGAGATGCCATGACCGCAGAACTCATCGCCATCGACTCGTCCGCAAGGGACGGTTTGCTCACGGGCTTGCTGGCATTGATGACAGCCATCCTTCCGCTGATTGCCGCCGTGGCCGTCTTCCCCTTCGGGGAGAAGGGCTGGTACAAGTCCAGATGGCTGCTGGTCAGCATCGGTTGCCTGGGTCTGGCCGGGGCGTTCATCGTCGGCGGCATCTCCTGTCTTCAGGAATGGAAGGCACGTCCGTCGGCCGACGAAGGGCATATTGGCATCGTCCAGGAATGGGCTGAAAACACGTACGGGGTCACCGTCAGTGACGACGAAGCTGAGGCCATGGCCGGAGCCATCCGGAGTGCGTCCATCAGTGCAGGCGAAACCTTCGTCGTTGAGGGTGCCTCCGGTGTCATCGAAGTGAAGCTGGTCCAGGACGGGGACGCCGAATTCCATATGGTCCAGGCAGCAGCAGAACTTCCTCTTGCCGAGGTGCAGGGCTGATGGGTGCCGCTACGGACGGACCGAACCTGCAGCTGCTGAAGGCCGCCGCAGAGGCTGTCCCGGCCCGGAACTGGGAAGTCTGGCCCAACGTCCACGGCGACCCGATCGTGGTGGAGGCCGGTGGCCGCGGCCAGTTCGCGGAGATCTGCACGGTCAGCACCCGGTTCGCGGATTACGGACGGAACGTTGCCGCCTTCATTACCGCAGCGGACCCGGACACTGTCCTGACACTGATCGCCCGCCTGGAAGCCGCAGAAGCCGGCGCCGGACGGGAATGCCTGTGCGGGACCATGCTGCGGGACAAGACCGTGCAGTGCCGGATCCACCCCGACGTCCGCCCGCGCACGGTGCGTGAGCGAATCGACTTCGAGCAGGCTTTCGACTCGGCGCTCGAGCGAAGCCTCTCAAATACACAGGAGCCTGCCAGCCTCGGCAACCCCAACCAGAGGAAGAAATGACAGAAACACCAGGCATCGCCGACACCATCTTCAGTGTCTTTGGACCCGCCGTCCTGTGGGGCATAGGCGCGGTCTTCGGGCTGGGAATCGCAGTGTCCGGCGTGAAGATGATCTTCGCCAGGATGGTCGACAAAGATCAGCAGGTATGGCCCAAGGGTTGGCTTCACCTGGCTTTTATGGCCGTCGGCGCGACGTTGGTGCTGGTATGCGGCCCTCAGCTGTCGGAGCACATGAGCAAGGCGTTCTCCGGGCAGGTCACAGGTTCTGCAGCCGCTGAAGGAACATCCGCCGAGGCTGCCATCGCGGAGCCCACGACTGAACAGAAGGAATAGACGATGCCCACCATGGTCAAGATCGACGGCAAGTACATCAACGCGGACACCATCCTGCGGGTCGTGCCCGACAACGACGGGACCGTCATGGTCAGCCAGGAACGCCGGCACTGGGAATTCACCGTCGGTGAAGGCAACGAGGAGCAGTGGGCTGCCGACTTCGCCGCCCAGCTCGGCCCCGTCGTGGACACAAGTGCAACACCGGTTGAGCGGGGTTAGGCACAGCGGGCTGCAGCCGCACACAACATGGCTATGACAGAAAACACGCGTAAGAAGGATGTCGGCCAGGCCGGCAACGGCGGCCAGTTCGCAGCCAAAGAGCAGAGCGAGCCGACCGGTGTCGAACTCAGCAATCCCAACGGGGCGGACCACGATATGTCCTGGTGGGACGAAGGCGAACGCGCCTTCCCGGCCTCCCTGTATGAGGCAGGCGTCGACGGCACCCTGGAACCCTACAACGGCGACTACCCGGTGAAGGACGGCGCCCTGCGGTACTGGCGCGAGGACATGGGTCGGGAACTGGTCATTGGCGAAACCGAAGACGGAACCACGGTCGTCGCCGTCGAAGCAGAAGTCCAGGAAGAGATTTACGTTTCCGAGAACCTCGGAGCGGACCCGAGCCCGGCCCGGATCAAGGAAGCCATCGACTCCGTGAGGGAGGAAGCGGCAGGCCTGCCGCCGGCCGAAGAGGACTAACCTGAACGTTGAAGGCCCCGCCACACTTTTTGGGTGGCGGGGCCTTCCTTGTCTGTGCTGATCTTGTGCAGCGGGTGCTTTATCCCCGCCCGGAGTAACGGGAGTCGGAAACTGCCGGCTGTTCTTTCGTAAACTTCCTTCGGGTGGCCCGTGAAATGGCCTGGTCGATATAACCTCCGCTGAAGCCGAAGAGCCCGAATGGCCGCCAGCTGCTTCCGTCCCTGAAGATTTCGAGGTTTCTTCTATACCTGGTGACAATGAGTGTGACCTTCCCCTGCTGCATCTTTCCGTGATCAGCCGAGGTATGCCGTACTTCGAGTGTGTCGCCGTTTTTCTCGGTCCGGACGTACTTCTGGTAAGTGACTGGGGGGATGCGTTCGTGCTCGCTCCCCGTGTAGGTAAAGCCAAGGGACTCAAGGCGCTTACGGCACTTGGAATCAACCCTGTCGCGCCTCTTGTACTTTCGATCCACACTCTTCGTTGCGCTCTTTCCGGTCCACGCGTCGACGAATTTCTTGATCACCATGAATGCGATGACAAGCGGTATCAGGAGAAAGAGCACTGAAGCCAGTTCTGAGTTCATGAAGGAATGGGCCTATCGGTTGGAGTGGTAGGGCTTATTACACACGTTCTGTAAATGGGAATCCAGCACAACGCATGATGTTCTGCCGGTAATCCGGTCACGATTTTGAACGCTTTCCGGACCCAGTCCGGGCGGACCCGGTGGAGGCGGGCAGGACAGCGGATAGTGCCGTCCGTTATGCGGGCTGTTCGCACGGGTAGAGGAAGGTGACTGCCCCGCCCCAGCCGCCGAGGTCGAAGTCCTCCAGTGTGCTGAGGAATGAGAGCCTTCCCTGCAGGGTGACCGTTTCGTGGAAGCTGTCGACGGTCCGGAGAGCTATCTCAACGTTCCCGGCCTGGACAACCAGCGCACCCGGGCGGTGCAGCTCATCGAAACGGAAGGGATCGTGGACGGTCTCGGCAGTGAAACCGTTCTCCGCCGCCCAGGCCTCGGCAAGTTTGGGGGACGTCCACCGGTCTGCCTCTGCGAGGGCGAGGGTAAGAGAGGCGGCGGCCGTCAGCGAGTCCTGATGGACATCAAATCTGTTCTGCGGGGCTGTTGCGGTTTCCATGCCCCTTATGTGTGCGGAGATAGCCGGGTCCCTGCCCACCCTAGGAGGGGTCGGTTACCCCGACCGGATCCAGATCGGGGCGCAGCCTGAGGAAACGTACCGGGTGGCGGAATGATCCGTTCTCGAAGGCGGTGTCCGCGGAAACCTCGACGGTGACCGGCGCCACCCGGACCAGGCGGACCGGATCTTTGTTCTCGGTGAACCGGTCCAGGATCCGCGGGCTGATGGTTTCCGGCCAGGGATGGTTCTCTCCGGCAGGTTCAAGGATCCGTCCGGCGCGCACCGCAGCGTCTTTCTTCAAGGGGGCCGTCCTGCCCACGATCCGCAGCCGTCCGCGGGAAGGCAGTCCGAGGATGAGGGCAGCCGGGCGGGCCCGGGTTCCCAGGACCGCAGCGCACACGACGTCGACCGGGTTTCGATGGCGTATCTTCAGCCACTGGCGTTCCCCGCCCCGGTACGGTTGTCCGGCTCCCTTGATGACGAGCCCTTCGATTCCGGCCGCGGGCAGGTCGGTGAACCATTGTTCCGCCGTATCCCTGTCCGCGGTGAAGGGGCAGAGGTTCAGCGGCGGTTCCCAGTCGGCGGCCAGTTCCTCCAGCAGTGTCCGGCGGATATGCAGGGGCAGGTCCCTGATGTCGCGTCCGGCCACGGCCAGCAGGTCAAAGACCGCCAGGGACGCCGGCGCCCGGCGGACCATGTCAGGCAGCGTCCGCCGCCCCGCGCTCATCCGGGCCTGCAGTGCGGCGAAGTCGGTGCGTTCCCCCGACCAGATGACCGCTTCGGCATCCAGGACGTAACCGGGTGGAAGCTGGCTGCGGACGGCTTCGACGAGGTCGGGGAAGCGTCCGGTGAGGTCTCGGGCATTCCGGGACCAGATCTGTGTTCCCAGTTCCCCGGTGTAGACCCCGGCGCGGAAGCCGTCCCATTTGGGTTCGTACAGGCAGCCTCCCGGGAGGGCGCCGGCGGCGGGGATTGATTCCACCGGCCGGGCCAGTGCCATCGGTTGCGGCGGCGACAGGGAATCCGGGAGCCCGATCATGGGCAGATGCTACGCGTGCCGTCAGCTATGGGGGAGTGGGGGTCCTTCCCGGGAACGCAGAAGCCCCCCGGAGAACCGGGGGGCCGCGAAATGCAGGGCCCTCTGGCTGCGGTCGGACAGCCAACGGGTCCTGCGCACCGTACGCTACCACGGCGGGCAGCGGCGGTCCCTCCTGGTGTGGGTTGTTCGTGTCAGGGGGGGGGTGGACCTCCAACCCCCCCCTGGTGCCTACTCCACTGCCGGGGCGTCCCCGGTATCAAGCCCGAGTAGTTCGATCAGGTCGGATGCAGCTCTGGCCATGTCTTCGGGATCTTCTTCCATGGCGGCGTCACCGGCAGTCTCCCGGATGGTCCGGATGATCTCGAATGACTGATGGTTCGCACCGTCACCGCGGGTCAGGAAGATCGGCTCCCGGCACAGCCGGAACCGGCACGTCATGCCCACCTTCCCCTCGCCGCGGCGCACCGGCTGATGCTGGCTGATCGTCAAGGCAATGGCGGAGACCAGGCGGTTGAACGCCGGGTTGTCGGTCGGGACCCCGGGAGGGGCCTTCAGGCGCCTTCATGCCACGCCCTTCGGGCCGGTGCCGGCAGCGGCGGTCTTCTTCCACAGCCTGTACGCGTAGGCACCAAGGGCAGCAGCGACAATAACCGTGACGCCGGCGACCGCATAGTTCACGATGCCGGACATATCGAACTCATCCTGAACCGGACCACCGACGGATCCATACCCGGCAGCCTGCACTGCGCCCAGGAAACCGGCAGCCAGCAAAGCAACGATGACGATGCAGATCAGCAGGGAGGCGAGGTCGAGCCCGCCGCGGGAGCTACCCAGGGCTGAACGCGCGGACTGTGGCTTCAAAGGGTTCACAGGTGTTGCACCGATGCTGCTTTGGCTTCACGGGCGGCCGTCTCAGCTTCGGCGGCCTGTACTCCGGAGACGCGCTTCCACAGCAAAAAGACGTAGGTTCCCAGACCGGCTGCCAGGAGGACGGCGCCGGCAACCAGGCCAGCATTGATCATTGCTGAAGTGCTGATCAGTCCGTCCCCGGCCATGGCGTTCACTGAAGAGGTGACTGCGAGGAACAGCATCATCGTGATGGCCAGCCCGATAATCATCTCGAGCAGGGCGCTGCCGCGGGTGCTGCCCAGGGCCTTCCGTGCGGATACGGTCCCGCTCCTCGTCACTGGCCCGGCACCTGGCCGATCTTGGTTCCGCCGGCTGCAGTGCTCTTCTTCCACAGGGTGTACGCGTAGTAGCCCAGTCCGCCTACCCCTGCAACGGCGGCGACGCCAATGAAGTAGCTGCCCAGTGCCACTCCGGAATCCACGGCGTAAATGGATCCGATGGCGACGAAGCCCAGGATGCCCGTGACGATGACGCCGATCAGGACGTCTGCGATGGTGTAGCCGCGGCTGTTGCCCAGGGCTGTACGGATGGATGCTTTCAGGTTCTTCATGAAATCTTTCGGTAGGGCAGCCGCCGTCGCGGCCGCGGGGAAGGTCAGCTGGCCGGTGCCCAGAGAATTGTCCAGGGGCCCATTCCGCGGACGGTGTCCAGCGGGAGGGTGTCGTAGCATCCGTCGTCGGCAAGTCTTTCGCCGGGGTGGCCGGATTCCACACACCAGAGGCCGTCGGGATCGGTGCAGTAGGCGAACCAGAACGCCGTGCCGGATCCTGTGGTGATACCGGTGGCGTCGATGCCGAGCTCGTAGTTCAGCTCATCGAGGCCGTCACGCAGATCAACGAAGGTCGTAAAGGTGCGCGGGTACGCGGTTGCGGGAGCCTGTTCGTCCATGGGGTCTTTCGGTAGGTCCGGCCGGAAGTGCCGGTACCCCTTTATGTGTGCGGACGCTGCAGGATCTCTCCCCGCCCCTAAAGCGAGATGATCCGGATGGTCCGTTCGACCAGGTCCAGCCCGTAATTCTTCAGGGTCTGGATGAAGTCTTCCCCGGGTGCCGGCTCCGGAACGGCAGCCATGTCGCCGGTCAGGCTGAGGATGGTTGTCCAGGTGAAGTCGTCACTGAGCACCCTGGTGTCGGCGCTGGTGTAGCCGTCGGGCGTGCGGGCTGCCCTTGCCTGGATGAGTGTCTGCCGAACGGATCCGCCGCCGCGGCTGATGTCCGCATGGGCGGACACGGTGAGGGTGAACTCTCTCCGGTTGCCAACGGCATTCTGCTCGATGATGGCAGTCATGGCACGCCCCTTCCTGGGCTACGCAGCGTCGAGCAGGTCGATCACCTTCTCGACGTCGTCCCGGCCGGCACGGAACTCAAGCACTTTGGCGCCCTGGGTGCGCAGAAGTTCTACGGCGCTCAGGATTCCGGCAACCTTGGGCGAGGGCTCGTCTTCGCCGGAACTGGAGCACTCGGAGTGGCTCTCCACCTGCTCATTCAGGTCCCGGTTTTTATCTTCCAGTTCCACGACGTCGGCTTCAAGGTCTTCGACCACAGCGTAGTGCACCTCGGCCTGAATGTAGTTCCGGGCAATCCACAGGGCGGTGGTGCGCGAACCCATGCCAAGGTCTGCAACCATTCCGCGGTGTGCGGCGTCGGCCAGGCGGATCTCTTCAACCGTCGCGTCAGGGTCGGTCTGGCGGAACTGTTCGACGACGGCCTCGGGGACGGGAAGCAGGCGGCGGTAACCGGCGGCGGCATGCTCTCTTTCCACCACGTCCTTGAAGTGTGAGGCTACGGCGTTGTTCACCACCTCGGGAAGCTTCGCCCGGCCTCCGATGTGCCAGTGGGCGGCAAGGCCCTTTTCGTCGGTGACGAGGACGTCGGGGAATGCTTTGCCGTGACTGCCGTCGGTGCAGGTCCGCTTCTCCATGGGGACCGGGAAGGAGAAGACTGCCGTGTAGGCGGTGCCGTCCAGCAGGGTGATGACGAGGCCCTCGGAGGTGAGGTCCACGGTGGCAAGGTCCGGAGGTGTCGTGCTCACAGGGCTTTTGCCCCGCCGGTGCAGTTCTGGGTGTGGCGGATGGCCCTCGGGCACCGGTCGTTGCCGCATTCGGTGCACGGCATGGCCATGACGTGTTCAGGGGAGCGGTCGGCGAAGAATGCCAGGTACCTGCAGCAGTGCAGGCACGAGCAGCGGCGGCCGGGGGTGAAGAATACGAACCGGTTCCCCATCTCCTCGACGGTGATCCCTGTCCCGTGAAGCGATGTGAGAGCATCGGCGATCTCGATGGAACGGGTCAGGGACAGCGGGCGCTGGACGGCGAAGACGGGCCGTGCCGGCTTGTTCATTTCGAGGACGACGGACTCCGGGGCGGCAAGAAGGAGGGGCTCTGCGGCTGCAGATGCGGACTGCGGTCTTTCATTCACTTGGTGTACTCCCGTTCGGGCAGTTATGGACAGTGTGCGGGGCCTTGGAAGCCGGCGCCCGGAAAAGTTTGGCGGGCATCCCCTGTTGCAGGGTGCTTATGGGCTCTATGTGTGCGGAGGACGGCGGATCTCTCGACGGGGCGCCACCCGGGCATGGAAAAGCCCCGCCGGTCTTGCCCGGCGGGGCTGGCAGCACTGACGTTATTCCACAGGACGGCGGGGGTACCGGACTGCCTGGCTGGCTACGGTGTCCTGACCGCGGCGGTAGGGGTTGTGGTCGCCGGCCAGGTCGATGCGGGTGGGCCGGGCAGCCTGCCGTGTGCCTGACTCATGGCCGGCATCCCAGGCTGCCTCGAGGGCAGGGGCGAGCACGCGGACCAGGTGGGCTGAGTGCTCATTGAGGAACGTCCCGACGTCGTCGTGGAGTTCACGCCGGCCGGTGTGCCGGGGGTCTTCCTGCACCCAGAAGCCGTAATGGCTGTGGCTGCACGAGCAGTCGTAGCTCTCCACCAGGGGTTCGGACCATCCGTCGCCTTCAGTGGAATGGGTGAACTGGTGGGCGGCTGTGATTTCCTCCAGCAGCGCCGCGGCAGGGGTCACGGGCTCAGGCACACTCACCCTCCATCATGCGCGGCCGGGACAGAACGGTGATCGAGCCGAAGTACTCCCAGAGTTCCTCGTCGCACAGCGGAGTGCTGATACCGGTGGCCGACCAGCTGCCGTCCTCGTTGCGCAGGGCCAGCCCCGGTCCGATGCGCCCGGAGACGCGGACGGAGGTTCCGGGTTCGAGCGCCGTCAGCTGGGCGAGGTCGTCGACGGGGGTGCCCAATGCGGGTGTCCTTTCGGGGTGGCGGTTGGCCGCGTGTGAACTGTTGCTGTTCCATTCTTCTGTGTTTTCCGGAATGAGGAGAATGTTTCCTCCGCGCGCACCGTCGCTCATACGGCCGGAATGACTGTGCCGAGGTAGTAGATGCGGGCGGTGCGTGCCCAGAGGGCGTAGTCATCGAGGTCGTCTCCGATGCCTGTTGCCGACCAGAGTCCGTTCCCGCCGCAGATGGCCACCCCCGAGGAGGCGTCCGTCTTGTTGATGAAGCCGACGCTGGATCCTGCAGGCAGCTGTGACAGCTGTGAGCCGGACAGCTCTTCGGAAGGTTTCGGTGCAGCGGTGCCGCGCTCGGCCCAGAAGGCGGAGTGGGTCTGCGGGAAGAAGGCGTTCGTGCCGTCGGAGGTGGCGATGCCCACGGGGTGCCGGCCCCAGAAGTCCTCGTCGTCGGATTCAGAGCTTGAGGGGACGGAGAACAATGCCAGGCATTCGCGGCCCTGGACGTCTTCCCATGAGCTTGCACCGACCGCAGCCATGACCTTCACTGCGTAGTCCATGCCGTAGGCGGTGCTGGTGCGTTCTCCGCGTACTGCCTTGCCGTCAAGGGCATAGCCGCCGATGCTGGTAAGGCCGGGGCCGCCGTCGGGGTAGGACAGGTGCAGGTCGATGGTCATCACGCCGCCGTGGTCGGAGATACCGAAGTGGCTCTTTACGATGATGGCCCGGCGGGCCCGGTAGGTGACCCCGTTGAAGGTCATCGGATGCGAAAGGCTCATGCTGCTGCCCCTTCTTTCTTTTCGGAGAGATGGCCCGGCGCCGGGCGGACATCGGGAACCGAAGCGGCGGCGTCGAGGATGGCGGCAGCCATTTCACGCAGCGCTTCGGGGGCGTCGTCGGGGATCGACTCAGCCAGGGCGGAGAGGGAAAGCAGTGACGCTGCCATCACGGGGGCAGAGTTCACCGCGGCAACCGTCAAGTACGCGGTGCGGTGGTCCGTACCGAAGTCCAGTGCGTTGCGTCCGTACCGCTCATCCAGGGCTTCCTCAACCAGGTGGAAGTACTCCTGCCCGCGGGTGGTCATATCCCCACGGGCAGTGCTGATAAGCCACTCAGGGTTGCTGGCGTCGGCTGCCATCTGGGTGATCTGCTCAAGGTTCGTGTTCATATCCCCTATGTGTGCGGACAGGTGCGGACCTTTCACCGGCAGGCCGGCGCCGCTGCCCGTAGGTGCCGTCCTGTTTAGGCTGCGGCCAGTGTCTGTTCGGCCGCAGGAAGGAACGGCAGGACCTTGGCCGTGCGGCGCCGGACAGTGCGGACGGGGACGGTGTAGCCCTGGTCGGGTTCGAAGAAGTCCATGAGGGCACCGGTGTTCTCCGGCTGGCGGAGGGTGTCGATCGCTTTGACTTCCAGCTGGCGGATACGTTCGCGGGTGAGGCCCAGGATGTCGCCGGTTTCCTGGAGGGTGCGCGGGAGTCCGTCGGTAAGACCGTGCCGCAGTGCCAGGATGTGCGCTTCGCGCGCCGGGAGAAGATCCAGCGCGCTGGTCAGTGCCCGGTTCAGGTCGTGGTGCTCGGCAAAGTCGAACGGGTCCGGAGCCTCCGGCTCATGGATGGTCTGGTAGCGCGCGTCGAAGCCTTCCAGGCCTTCGTCGTCCTCGTCGCCGTCGTTGATGCGGGCATCCAGCGAAAGGATCGGCTGGGTGCGGCGGCGGGCCAGGAGTACGGCTTCCACGGCCATGCCGGTGGCTTCGGCGACCTCTTCCGCTTCAGGGAAACGTCCCAGGGTCCCTTCCAGCTTTGTGGTGACGGCATGGAACTTCGTGATGACGTCGTGGTAGTGGATCGGGAAACGGATGGTGCGGCTCTGGTCGGCGACGGCACGGCTTACGGCCTGCCTGATCCACCAGGTGGCGTAGGTGGAGAACTTGATGTCCATCGTGTAATCGAAGCGCTCCACGGCGGTCATCAGTCCGATGTTGCCTTCCTGGATGATGTCCAGGAGATCCATGCCGCGGCCGCCGAAGCGGCGTGCGATGGAGACGACGAGGCGAAGGTTGGCGTGGAAGAACTTATCGTTTGCTTCCCGTCCGCGGCGGGCCAGCAGCTCGAGGTCCAGGGCTTCCCTGCGGCTGCGTTCGGTTCCGTCCCCGAGCAGGTGCTGTGCATACAGGCCCGCTTCGATGGCAGCACCGAGTTCCTTCTCCTCTTCGGGCTTGAGGAGCTTGTACCGGCCGATGGTCGACAGATAGGTCTTGATGTCGTCGGCGCGCCTCCGTTCGTGGTCCGGGGACGCCGGTCCTTCGTAGGATGCTTCGGCGTTCTCGGCCCTGTCGGCGGGATGGATCTCGTTCATGTCCCTCATGTGTGCGGACGACCAGGTGTTTGTCCCCACCGGGTGCCGGCCCGGGCTGGACCGGCGCCCGGGAAAGGTCAGGAGGCCCAGCCGGTGCAGACTTCGTCCAGCTCCACCGGGATGCCGGAGGTACGCCGGACCGCGATCACCAGACGGAAATCCGGGCCGAAGGCGGCAACTGCGGGCTTGCCCGAATCAGGGTTCAGCCCGATGGCCAGCGAATGCGGGTGGAAACGTTCGACCCTGGTGTTGGCGGCGTCGTAGTCCTTCAGCTTTCCCAGCTTCGCCAGGAGTGCCGGGTCCAGGGCCATGTAGCCGGGGCTGTTGCGGTGCTCCACGGCAGCGGGGAAGAGGCTGTCCATGCCGGCGAACTTATCCACGCCTTCCATGACGGGTACTTCGAACGTCTCATCGGCGATGGTGAAGATGACGGAGGAGCCGTCGAAGTCGACTCCGGCATTGCCGCGGGCGCGTTTCAGGGCGGCCAGGGCCGGCTTGAGTTCGACGGCCGACAGCAGGGCAGCCCATTCATCTCCGGGGCTGGTTCCTTCAGTGCGCCCCTGGGCGAGGATGTAGGCGTCCGTTCCGGTTGCATCCAGCAGGGATGAGGTGACCCGGACCCGGATGCCGGCCAGGTGTCCACGGTGCTCGCCGGGCTTTGAATCCACGAAGAGCGAAGCGTTTACCAGGGCGTTTGCCAGCTTGCGGGCGGGAGCGGTGAACATGGAGGGCCTTTCGTCGGCGGGATGCCGGTGTGCCGGCAATTCGTATGTGTGCGGACGGGGCCGGTTCCCTGCACACCGGACGGGCCCGGACATGAAGAAGGCCCGCACCGGATAGTGCGGGCCTTCTCTTTACCTACGCGGTTGCTTAGCTCCGCCAGCGGTGGTCTTCGTCGCGGTAGCGTTCAGCTGCCATGTTGAGGGCTGAGTGGATGTCGATGGTCAGGACCCTCTCGCCGTTGGCGTCGGGCTCGGACACCTGTGCTCCCTGCTCCGCCATCCAGCTGTCCGGCACGTCCTCAAGCCTGCTGATGACGGTGTGCAGGTACTCCTGGCCGGCTTCGTGTCCGGTGCCGTCGATGGCCCCGTCCTGCTTCATGGACAGGCTGCCGAGTGTCTTCTCACCGTCGGTGACGCTGACGGACCCCACCAGGTTGTCTCCGTGCAGGAGGTAGCTGACTTCCTTCGCCTGGGGGAAGTGCTCGAGCGTGCCGGCGGCGACCGTGGAGGCGGCCCATTTCCTTTCGACGGCTTCGAGCCGGGCCATTTCCTCGCGGACCCGATCTGCCTTGTCCCGGGCGATCGAGGACCGCTTCTGGATCTCGCTCAGGTCCTCCTGGACGTCCTGGGGTGCATCCCTGACGGCGATGCGGTCCCGTGCCCACTCCACTTCCTCCTCCTCAAAGGCATCCGGGTGGGTGACCTTTACGACGTCCATCACGTCGGCCTTGGGCCGCCCGTAGTAGTAGTCGTGCGCGGCGTAGAAGCGGTTCTCACTGCGGTACTCCTCCGGAATTGCCGCGTTGCGCTCCTCGGAGAGACGGAGGTAATCCCCATCATCTCCGGTCATGAAGCGCTGGACTCCTTCCGCTTCGATCTTGAAGGGTTCTGCCGCCCCGTACGGTGTCCATTCGCCCATCTTCAGTTTCGCCGTATCCCGGGTTTCCGGGGGTGCAGCGAGAGTCACTGCGGACTCTGCCTTCTGGTCGTGGGCGAATTGGCCTCCGTCGGAGACACCGGCGGGCTTGCGTTTGAAAATTCTGTTCAGGTTCATGCCTACCTGTGTGCGGCGGGATAGGAAAACTGCAGAACCACCGGACAGTGCGCGCACGGGGACGGGCAGGCAGCGCCAAAGCGGCGGGGTCAGCCGGCAAGCACCAGCAGCGCCCGGGTAATGAGTCGGCCGAGCGGCCAGGCGAAGAGGAGTGCCAGGACGATGATTATGGCTGCCCAGGAAACGATCTGCACTGGGTCGATATAGGACTCGGCGCGCTCTTTGGCCTTGTTCGGTTTCGTGCTCATGACACTCCCCTGAGGATCCGGCCCCGGACGCGGTCCAGGGCGAGCAATGAAAGTGACACGGCAGTCAGCAGGTACCCGGCCGTTGCGGCACCGTCCCCCCAGGACATCCACTGCTGAAGACTGTCGAACTGCAGGCGCTGGCCCCACTTGCCGAGCTGGAATGCGGCGGCCGAAGCAAGCAGCAGCAGTATGGCGGGCAGGCCGAAAACCTCCGCGATGGTTTGCAGGCGTTTGCCGGGCATTGGGGCGTTCCCGGCGGTGGTGCGGGCGAAAAGGTTCTTGAACATGGTTCTCTCCAGGGTGGTTTTCAGTGGATGGGTGAGGTCCGGGGCAACTGCCACGGATTCACCGGGGTCAGGCAGCCATCCGTCCGGCTGCTTCCCGCGGCTGGTGGTGGGCACAGGGGGCCGGCATTCCGCAGAGGCCGCAGACGTACCTGCCTCCCATGCGGGCAGGCGGGGCATCCCGGTGCAGGACTTCGCGCTGGCCGGTCCGGGCGGCGCCGGTCATCAGGGCGATGGAGAACTCCAGCGGGATCGGTTCCGGATCCAGCCGCGGTGCAGTCTTCCTCGCCCGGAGCTTGCCGTCTTTGAGGACTATCAGGCCCCAGTCCGCCGGCAGCTCGCCGGGCTTGACGATGTCCGCGTCAGGCACGACCAGCCACCAGTGGGTCATGTAGCGCTTGACGGCTTCAGCCTTGGTCGGGTCCTTGAGCTCGTTGCGCCAGTCCGCGCGGGAGATCTTCACCTCGTGCCCGTGCAGGGCCATGGTGGAGGAGTGCCGGTCCGCGGCCACGAAGTCGGCCACCCGGGCGCCGTCCCTGTAGCCGAGGCCGGACTGGACGTGCTCGGCCCGGATCCAACGGTCGGTGATGGTGCCGCGGCGGATGTCGGTGTACCGCTCCAGCAGCGCATCGAGCATTGAACGCTCCGTGTGTTTTTCAGCCACGGGGCGGCATCCAGAGCAGTACGAGCTTCCGGGGGCGGTACCGGGTCAGCGTGCGCCGGAAGAGCTGGATCGACCACGCCTCGTCCCTCTCGCCGGGGCGTGCCAGCGGGTCCAGTTTCACCCAGAGGGGTCCGAGTCTCGTCCACAGCACAGGGGAGGTGGAGGTGTCCGGGTCCATCATGACGATCGAGCCGTCAGGAAGGGCATCCAGTTCGTTGGACGTGTTGATCTGCGGGTAGTCGGGGCGGGAGTCCGTGAGCCGTTTGGGAGGAAGCCGCCTATACACCGGTGGCCTCCGGGTTCTTCCAGGCAGTATGTCCGCCGTTTCCGGTATCAGCGGAGCGGGGGACACCCTGAAGGTGCCGGAAGGAGATGTCTATCGACCGGTTCCCTGAACGGCGTGCATTGAAGCAGATCGCCTCCCCGAGGGACCCGTCGGCCTCCGCCTGGAAGTCCCCGCCCAGTTCAAGGCCGATTTCCCGAAGGAAGAGCTCGACGTCGTCGGAGGTCACCGCCGGCGCGTCCGTCATGGGGCGGACGTGACCCCTGACGGCGGCATACGAGCCTGACAGGGTGTCGCCCGGAACGGATGCGGGTTCGGGAGCGAAGATGATGACATCGGTAGCACCCAGGGCGACGGCTGAATCGAGGATGGGGCGGATGATGCTCTCGTAGGCGGTCATGATTTCTCCTGGAGGGCTTTGTTCCGCTTGGCGGCACGGCGCCGTCGACGGTCCTCGCGGGCGACACGGCGGGTCATCGGTGCAATGAGCGCGGAGGAGGCCTCTGCTTCTTCGAGCACTTCCCGGTTGGCGCGGATGATGTCGTTGTAGCGGGAGATCAGTGGACCGGCGTCGCTCTGGTCCATGGGCGGCAGCGGGTGGATCCGGTTCTGCCTGTCGCGGATGCGCTGTATGGAACGCTGGGCAGAGGCGATGGCGTCCCTGGCGTTGCGTTTGCGCAGGGCAATGTCCGAGGCTCCGTTGTCCTCAAGTTTGTAGGCCCGGGCACGCCGGTCAGCGCGGGGAATGGACACGGACAGATCCGGTCCGGGGTTGTTTGCACGAGTCATGGTCAGATTCCAGTTCCGAAGTGTTCAGGGGCGTTGGATCCGGGTTTCACCGGTTTGTCGTGGGTGCCGGCCGCGGCCAGGACGGTCACTTCGCGCAGGTGTGCCGAGGCGGTCCCGTTGGAGGAGATCAGCCAGGAGCCGACGACGAGCTGGTCCTGGCCGAGGCCGTCGATGACGGTGGCTTCCATGTCGAAGACGCCCTGCTTTTCCGTTTCGAAGACGGCAAGGACGCGGTCTCCGGCAGCCACGCCGGCGACGTCGACAGGCGGGCGCGCTGGGGCGGCTTCTTCGGGGCGGACCGTGTCGGCTGACTCCTCCGGGACGGGCTCCGGCTCCGGAAGCTCCTCTGCAGGAGGCTCTTCGTCCGGTGCCTTCTCCTCGATCGTCGGCTCCTCCTCTACGGGTGCTTCTGTGTCTGCCGGCGTCGGTTCGGGCTCAGCTTCCGGCTCAGGTGCGGCTGCGGGCGCGTCCGGGACCTCGGGTGCGGGATCTGCCTCAGTCACCGGGATTGCCGGGGCCTGCGGTGCAGGCGCCTCGATGAGCAGGTCACGGGCGTTGCCGATGGCCAGGTCGGCTTCATTGACCAGCCGGAAGAGTTCAGCCTCGATACGCAGGACGGACACGCCGTGGGCGAGGTCGGCCAGCACGGACGGCATCGCGTCCTTCAGCCGGCGCAGGGCAGCAAGTTCCACCGGGATGGCACCGAGGGCTGCGGACTGGTGTTCGGCGAAGAGCGCCTCAGCCTTCTCGACGTCGCCCGGCTCGGGAACCTGGAAGACCGCACGGCACTGTGCATGGGCGCAGCGGATACGCGTACCCGAGCTGTTCCACTCATAGTCGGTGTGGAAGACCAGGGCGGGTTCAATGGCCGGAACGGCAGCAGGCGCTGCAGCTGCGGGGCCCGGCACCGCGGTGCTGTTCAGGCTGGTGACTCTGCAGGTGCTCATGATTCTTCCTGTGCGGCGGTTTCGTCCGGGGCAGGGTCGTCGGCGATGACCTCCAGGGACTGGATGTGCTTGGAGGGTTTGCCTGCCGTTCCCAGAAGCCAGGAACCGGCGGTCAGCTGGCCGCGTTCGATGCCTTTTACGGCCGCGGCGGTGATGGTGAATTCCCCGTAGCGCGGTGATCGGAATCCGGCACGGACCCTCTCACCGGCCTTCAGGTTCTCGAGGACGGCGGTGATGGCCTTGACGTCCCTGCGTACAGCAGCCACGGCCCTACCGCCCTGTCCGGGTGAGGGAGCGGTGGGAGGAGGCAGGCACGGGAGCCGGCACATCACCAGGGATCCCATCCACCGGGGCGAGAGTCTTCACTTCGCCCGAGACGGTGGCGCCGCCGGTATCGCCGGACAGGTATCGGCTGAAGAACACTGCCAGTGAGGCCACGGTGAGGAGCAGGCACAGGCCCAGGGTGACGACCGGAGTGTCGAAGCGTACCGAGACCACGATGGAGCTGAGTCCAAGGAGCCCGATGGCGCCGGTGCTGCGCCGCTCCTCGGTAGAACGGTCAGGTTCCTGCCCTGCGATGTCAGCGGACATCAGATCTACGGTCATCGGCACGAATGCGACGAATGCGTAGATTGCCAGGAAGGCGGCCATGGGCACCCAGCCGTCCGTGCCGTTGAGAAGCGCCATGGCAAGGACGGCAAGGGGGCCCAGGTACATCACGGGTGATGTCCAGGCTTTTCCGGAGGTGGTCAAATTCGTTTCCTGACGTGTGGGGTGTGCCGCGGCAACAGAGGGGGCGGCTTTACCACCTATGTGTGCGGACGGTTCCGGGCTTCTCACCGGCCGCCGGTGGAACTACCGTCCGGGGTTGGCCGGCAGTTCCTCTCCGTCGTCGCCGATGACCGTGAGGCGGTTGCCGTCAAGCTTGATCAGCACGTCGACATCCCGCCCGTCGATGGTCACTTCGGCCATTGCCCCGGCACCCCCGGCGTCATTGACGTCGCGCCAGTTGGCCTCGCCTGCGTCGGCGGTGATCCCGTACGTCTCGAACAGTCCCGACTCCATCATGCTCTGGCGTGTGTCGGAGGGGCTGGAGCCCGAGATCATGGCGGTAAAAACGCTCACAAACGTCAGGATGGCGCCTACGGCCGGGACCCAACCGGGGATGTCCCGGTATCTGTCGACGGCAAAGGACAGGGCCGTAAGGGCTCCGAAAACTCCGGTCAGCCACAATGCAACGGTGAAGATGGGCGCTGCTTCGACAGCGAAGATGTCAGAGACATCCATTTAGTGTTCGTCCCCGGCCTGCTCCAGCACGGCTGCCTCGAACCCGCGGGAGTACAGGTGAAGCTTGCCGTCTTCCCATTCACCGCCGAGGATCATGACGTCCTGTTCGGTGGTTCCCTTGAATTCGTATCCATCCAGGTCATCCCGGACGATTGCCGTGGCGGCTTCCTCGCTGATTTCCAGGCCGTAGACGGCGTTGAGGCTCAAGGCGGCGCTTTCTGCGGCTTCGGCGGTCTCGGTGTTGTACCCGATGACCATCCAGCCCCAGATGCCTGTCCAGATGACGGCGGCGGCGATGACTGCGCCGGTCAGGAAGGATTTCCATGAGCCTGCAGCCGCATCACGGGCGGGCTTGTATGCGCTCAGGAGCAGCAGCACGGCTGCGGCCAGGGCGAGGGGGATGATGAGTCCCATCGGTGACTGCGCCACGGTGTGCGCTCCGATGTACGGGATGGTGTCCACGGAAAGTCTTTCTCTAGCGGGTGGCCGGGCCGGTCAGGGCTGCAGCCGGGTTCTTCCGCTATGTGTGCGGACGCCTACGCCTCTCTCACCGCCGGCGGCAGGATCAGGGTGACCTCGGTATCCGGGCGCAGGTGCACGAAGCTGTCGTTGATGAGGACATTGCCGTTGCGCAGGTAATGGATGCTCAGCAGCGGGTAGGTCTCCTCGGGCGACGCTGCTGTGCCCGGCCGGTTGTCCCGGTACCAGATGCTGCGCGCCTCCATTCCCAGGTGGCGCCCGGAAAGCTCAACAGCCGGGATGGTCATCGTGCTGCCGTGGATGGCCGGGTGGGTGTCGGAATGGCCGGAAACGTACAGGGCGTCATCCAGCATGGACCGCAGACCGGGGATGGATTCCAGGTCGCGTTCGTGGCGCTCCAGCGACTCCCGCATGGAGGTGACATTGGCCAGGGCCGTGCGCTGCACATACAGCCATGCCTTCTCGGGAAGGTCGGGCAGCTCGGCGTCCTTGTCGCGGGTCTTCATGAGTTCAAGGTCCCGTGCCTTGAATTCCTCGAGGGTCAGTTCACGCACGCGTCTTCACCTCGAATGCTTCGTCATTTCCGGGAACATAGAGCGCGTAGGCGACGTCGGCGTCGTTGAACGCATCCCGCCACGCAGCACCGCCCAGGGACAGGTTCTCTCCCGCAGCAGGACCGGTTTCAGCCCGGACCCGGGTCACGTAGGAGTGCCGGTCGCCTTCGGGACCGCAGTATGTGAGCCTGGCGTACGAGTTCACGGGGAGCTGGTTCCAGCGGTGCTGGGAGAGGATCTTTTCCATACCCCCTATGTGTGCGGAGGGTACCGGGTCTCTGCCCGCACTTCCTACCGGGGCCGCGGTTTGGTCAGCTCGGCGATCCGGTTCCTGGCAAGGCGGAGGTCGCGGACGATCTCCCGTGCACCGGCCGGCAGCCCGTCAAGGTCCGGACCGAAGTACGAGCGGGCCAGGGAATCCACCTCCTCCGCAATGACACCCTGCCGCCACCGTTCGACGGCCAAGGTGTTCCGGTACTGGGCGGTCAGGTGCTCGATCTGTTTGAACAGCTCGCCCGCCCTGTTCCGGAGCCAGTCGACGTCGGCTTCCAGCCCGGCGCGGACCCGCGAATCCCCGTCTCCGGCATACACACCGTCGCGTTCAACATAAACGGTCGGCAGGTCCTCTTCCTCCGCAAGCTTGATGCCGGCTATGCGGGCGGCGGTGCGGGCAAAGCCGGCCACCTCGTCGCGGGAGCCGAAGGTGAAGCTCTCGATGCCGTTGCTGACGGTGGTGCCGGAGACAATGACGGAGACCTTGCCGTCGGCCCATTCCCGGACCGTCAGGTTCCCGCCTTCGCTGCCGTTGTAGTCAGTGTCATTGCTCATGAGAGGTGTTCCTTTCCTTCTGCCGCGGATGCGGCTGACCTGCGTTCTTCTTCGAGCTGCAGCCTCCGGTACGCGCGGCGGAGCCGGCGCAGGCGGACGATCTTTTCTCCGCTCCAGCCGAACCGGCCTGCAAGTTCCAGCATGGAGCGACCGTCCCAGCCGACGGTGATGCCGTAGATCCAGGCGAAGTCAGGTGCGGATGCCCAGTCGTTGGAGCTGAAGGTAACCGTGTCGTGGAGAGAGCTGAGCGGCTCCGGCGGCCGGGCGGCTACGGGCTCGGGAAGTGCTGCGGCGGACACGGGTTACACCTCAACCTGGACGATGCGGATGGACTCGCGTTCGCGCTGGAGGTTCTTGTCCCAGTAGTCCCAGTTCGCAGCCATTTCCTCGTACCTGGGCAGGTAGTCCCCGAGCAGCTGGGCCTGGAGGTAATAGTCCTCGGCAATCAGTTCGCGGACCGCGTTGACGGACAGCTCGATCTCCTGGACTGCTTCCATCGGGAGGTCGATGGAGAAGGCGCGATCGTGCTGGTAACGGAAGACGAAGGAATATCGGAGGGCGAAGGCGGGGGATGCTTGAGCGTTCATGACCCCTATGTGTGCGGCGAAAGGCCAGGCTCTCCCCGCGGGATGTCAGGCCGCGCGGGCAGCCCGGTTCTGCTGCTCGACGACGGTCAGGACGGTGCCGGCGCGCAGATAGGGCCAGGACCCGTTGATGAGGACGCCGCCGTCCTTCAGGTGCTGGATGTTCGAGATCAGGTATGTCCGCTCTCCCGGATCCGGCCGGGCCGTTTTCTTCCGCTCCCGGTAGGTGAGGCTGCGCACCGTCGTACCCAGGTGCCGGCCGCTGAGGTCTGCCGCCTCAAGGGTTGCCGGGGCGCCGTGGATGAGCGGGTGGGTATCCGTCTCCCCGGACAGGTAGGCGAAGGTGTCCAGGTTCTCGCGGGTTACTGCGGCCCAGGCGAGTTTGACGTCCATGGCGCGCTGCTCGGCACGGGCCGATGCCAGTTCCATCGGAATGGTGGACTGCATCCATGCCCACTCGTCGTCGCCCAGGACCACCGCGTCGCGGCCGGCGGCAGTGTTCAGCGCATGGTTGCGGGCCTTGAATTCCTCCAGCGTCAGCCTAGGCATCGTCGTCCATCCGTTCCGGCGGCGTGTGGGTGTATCCGGCGAGGTAATCGGCCCAGGGCAGGCTTCCGGTCATCTGGCTGTAGAGGCTGAGGGAGGACGCATGGCTGCGGACCGCCCCGTCGATCGTCTGGCGCAGGGCGTCGGGCAGCTGACGGGCCCGGTCGTAGTGCTCGTGCGTCGTTTCCGGAAGGGGCTTTCCATTGGATGCAAAGAGCTCAGTCCGGCGGCGCTTGTATTCATCGAAGCCGATGGGCTCAATCTCCGGAAGTTCGCCCCAGCCCGGGACCGCGAACTGCGGGCGGGTGTCGGCTGTATTCAGGCGCCCTTCAACACGGGGGAGCGCCTCGATAACGATCAGGCTGTGGGCGTACACCCGGGTCGTGTCGTTGGCGCGGGTCTTGTTCTTAGGGCTGATCTGGTCGAGGCTGCCGAGGGTGACCATCCGGTCGACCGCTTCGACGACGCCTGCCACCTTCTCGGGGAATTTGCCGGTCTTGAAGTAGATGACGGTGTCGCCGACGTGGATTTCGGCGCCGCGGGCGTCCTGGGTCATGAGTCCTCTTTCGGATGGGGCTGGATGAAGTCTTCGGTGTCCTCGTCGTACACGAACGTGTCGGTCGTCATGGGGGCCGGGCTGCCGAGCAGAACGGTGGCTTCGGCGATGCTGATGGACAGCGGGCGGAGACCGCCGGAAGGGTCCGACCTGCCGATGAATGCGAAGTCCGTTTCTCCTTCATGCCGGCTGACGTGGACGGTCTCGGAGGGGCGAAGGAAGCTGCCTTCGTAGTCGTTGGCCTCAGCCCGCAGACACAGCAGGTCCGGGATCTGACGCGTATGGAAGGATCTGTCCTCCCGTTCCAGACAGGCCGTCCAGCCGTTGGCCAGCGCACGTGAGAAGAGGTCGAGGATTTCCTCATCGGCCGGGGCTGCGGCCAGCCCGCCGATCCATTCGTCGGCCTGCGGGGTGGGGATCCTGTCCCCGTTCAGATAGCACCGGAGATCGTTGTCGTCCGATCCGGCGAACACGGTCATCATGGGACCGTCCCTGCTGACGCTGCCGAACCGCAGGATCCAGCCGATTGGCATCCCGTCCAGCGTTTCGCGGACCAGGGAGACGGTGTCGACCCGGCGTGCTGAAGCAGCGGCCGCCATCCCGGTCAAGGCAGCGGGAGGGACTGCGCCGGGGGAGATGTGTGCCTCTGCGGCCATGGCTACTTCACCCCCGCGCTGAGCCGGTTCCGGATTCCGGCTATTTCACGGTCGTAGGGCTTCTGGGTGCCGGTGTCACCGAGCATGAGTGCGGCACCGTGGCGGCATTCGTCCAGGAAGGCCATCTGGGAGGGGGTTAGCCGCCGGCTTTCAAAGTCCTCGCGGGCGGCCAGGATGCCGTAACGGATTCGCTCTGCATGGCGCGGGGCCAGGCCGCGGGACGGCTTCGTCCGCAGCCTGGTAGAGGGGGTCGATGTGGTCATGCCCTCTATGTGTGCGGACGGGCGTGTTTCTATTCCCGCTGCAGCCCGGGCCAGTGAGGTACGACATCCTCGGCGGCGCAGCGTGGGGGCATGAGCTGGCTAGAAGCCCGTGAAGCACCTCCTGCGCCCTTCCTCCGGCATGGGTTCGCCGTGGGCTGCCCGGTAGCGGTAGGTCCGGACGTCAGGGAAGTCCAGCACGGCCCTGACACGTCCGGCCACAGGCTCTTCCAGCTCGCCTGCCATCAGCTTCCGGCGGGCACGGTTCAACCACTGGTACAGGGCGTTCTCGTCTTCGGAGGTGGGCCTGTGTCCGTGGCGCGAGGTGTAGATCTCCGCGCGGACCAGCCAGCGTTCGAAGGCAGCTGCGCGTCGGGATTCCGCCCGGACCGTGGCAGCGGATTTGGCCTTCGGCTCAGGGCAGAGTGCCCCGGGAATCCGGCCGAGCATCTCGACGACGGCCGGGGGAAGATCCCCGTTCTGGAACCGGCGCCTGACGGTGGCGTTGAGGAACATGAACAGGCCGAGTTCGGCGATGTCCCCACTGCGTGCAGACGGCAGACGTCCGACCGCGGAATGGAAGGCCAGGAGCTGTTCGGCCCGGCCCACCATCCTGCGGTCTCTTATAGCGCTCCCCCGATTCGCTGTTACGTTCACAACGTCACTTTATGTTTCGGACACGGTTTCGGACAATCGCGGGCGGATTATGGAGCACACGTCATGTAATGTCCACTGCCGGAATGACGCCTACCGCCTGAATACCTCCAGGGAATCGCGTCCGGCGCCCCAGCCGAAATCTTCCCCGGGTACTCCAAGTTCGTCGATGAGCCGCAAGCACTGGACCTCTATCCGGGCCGTGTAGCCGCGGAGCATGAAGAAGACGGGGTGGGCGTGCCCGTGAATCAGTTCGGTCAGGTCTGACAGCGTCGTTTCGCCGGATTCGGCGCGTTCAAGGGCGGCCAGGGTGCGGCGGCGTCCGGGAATTCCGGCAGGCAGGGTGACGAGCAGGGAAATGCCGACAATTCCGATGAGGCAGACTGCTGTGAAAAGGATGGTGTTCAATGGGTGCTTTCTTTATCGAGACTTCGTACTTTCCCCCCGGATAAACCGTAGGCGATCCTCCCGGCAGTCAGCGCATCATGCAGCCGCGGTGAGGGGCGGCGTGGACCCTGTGTTCGGTGCAGCAGAAGTCCTCATGGTTGCAGCGCACGAAGGTGAACCGCTCTGTCAGCTCATCCAGGGAAGTCCGGTCGATGATCCGGCCGTTGCCGAAGGGGTTCTCGGCCAGGAACACCTGCCTGTGCGAACGGAGCCCGGACAGGGTGTACTCGATGCCGGTGGCTGACTCACGGTAAACGGCACCGATGTGCGGCTGCGGCCGGCTTGTGCCTTCAGCTGTCCCGTCCACCGGAATCCCTTCCACTGCCGGCCCGGACTCCGGCAATGTAGGCCGCGGCTGCCTCGGCGCTGCCGGTGGCGAACGCATCAAGGGGACCGCCGGGGACGACGTCGACGTCGAAGGAGTCCCCGGCCAGATACACCGTGATCCGGCCGTCGTCGTACTGCCAGATCGCAGTAAGCTCGCCGTTCTGAGGCCGGAGGCCGTTGAAGAGGACCGGGTCCTTCAATCCGAACCGGCGTGCGGCTTCGACCATTTCGGTCATGCGGTGCCGTGCCCGTCGTGTCTGAGGTGAGGCCGGGGCCTCGGGGAAGTTCAGGGCCCTGCCGGTGTCGCTGTTCATGTCGCTCCTGCTTGGTGTGGTCGGGGGAGGGGCTTACTGTTCTATGCCGGTTATGTATGCGGAGCCGGAACACAGGCTGCCCGGCGGCTACTGCGTATCGGCGGCCAGGGCTTCCTCCGCTTTATCCCGCGCCCGCTCACGCACGAACAAACAGACGGTGAAGGCGCCGGTACCAACAGCCAATGCCGCCACAGAGAAGAGCTGAATGGTGTAGGTGCCCGAACCCAGGATGCCTTTCCCGGTTCCAAGGACGATGGTCGCCAGCCCGAAGACGCCCATGACAAGAAGCCCGAAGATGACGATGAGAGAGCCGACGATGTCATAGTTCGTAAATGACCCGCGGGAGCTTTTCAGGGTGCGGTTGACGGTGGTTTTTGTACGGTTTCTCAATCGTTCTCTCTTCATTCCGGGGTGGATTGCGGTGCCGGGAAATGCCCGGTCAGTCTCCGCCAGGCTCCCGAACCGGCGGCAGGCCGCGTTCGGCCCGGGCTTCCCGGGTGATCATGACGGTCAGCGCATCGCGCAGCGTATCGACCGTGGGGAACGGTGCTGCAGGCTGCCAGTACGGGATGACGGGTGAGGCGATCCTCGGGCCCTTCACCCATTCGTCGACCATGGCCAGGACGGTGTCCTCGACGGCGGTGACAACGAGCATCACCATCGCCTCCGAGAGCGGCTGTGACGTCGTGAAGTCCTCACCGGCTTCATAGGCTGACTGCAGGTCCGCCGCGGCAGCAAAGATCCGGTCCTGTATCGGCACTTCCGGCGCAGTGTCGTCGTATCCGAAGGGGTACATGGTCAGTTCCTGGCGCCCTTGGGAACGGTCTCCCACGGTCCAACGGCACGGCGGGAAACCCGGAATCCGTTGCGGTGCATGCTGGCAATGTCTGAGGCTTCGATGTCGACGGGTCCGGTGTCTTCTTCGTCGGCGCGGTAGGCGAATTCGGGTTCGTAGGTTCCTGCGATGGATGCGACGGCGGTCATCGCTTCATCCCAGCCGCGCTGGTAGTCCTCGGTCTCTCCCACTGTGACGGGGGAGGTGACGGCTGCATCGTGGATGGAGGCCATGACGGCGGCGAAGTCCTCGGTGACTACTCCGGCAGGGCCCGAGGGTGCACGGTGGACGGGATCGAGGTCGTTGGCCAGTGCGCGCAGCGCAGCGGCTGCCTCAGGCCGGTCAAGGTCGGCGGTGCCGATATAGGCGTAGCCGGACTCGGGGTGGATCCAGATGGTCGCGACAGGCTTGGTGCCCAGGGTGGATTCAACCGGCGAGTCCGGGAGGGGGAGGGAAGTCGTCATACCGCTTATGTGTGCGGCATTGAGGCGTTCCCTCCCCGGCGGCCGTGTTTTCAGGCGTCTCCGGAGTTCATGCCTGCGGCGAGGGCGGTCACTTCGTCACGGTATTTAACGTAGGTGGTCTCTGAGTCGGCAGTCATGACCCGGCGTACCCAGCGGGCCAGGGGGCGGGCGTCCTGCCAGCCGGGCATACGTCCGTTGGCGGCGGTGTATTCCTTGAGCTCACGGAAGTACGTCTCCGAGCTCTTGCGTTCCCGTGCGGGAGCAACCGTGCCGGCGATGGCCGCAATCGGGGCGAAGTCCTCGTCCTTGATGGCGCCGGAACGGATGCCGGGGCGAAGGCGGTCCGCAAGGTAGTGGCCCAGGGAGCGTTCGGCCTTATCGTCGGCCCCGGTGCCGGGAAGGCGTCCGTGGGTCCGGTGGAAGTCGGCCACGGCTTCTGCCCACTCGCGGTGGGTGCGGGTCGGACGGGTCTCAAGGGCGCCGGGAACGGTTTCGAGCTGGTCGATGTAGTCCTGGTGCAGCTTGCCGGAGCGGTGGTTGGAGCGCTGTACGTTCAGCCAGTTGGCCAGGCGGTATTCCTCGGCATCCTTGGAGCGGCGCTTGGGTACGTCACCGTGCGTTTCAACCCACGCGGACAGGTCGGCAAATACGGCAGACCAGATGCGGCGGTGCCGCGGGGTCGGTGCGGCAGGGGCTTTGGCCGCTGCCTTTTCTTCAGTTGGTGCAGTCATTCTGGGCATCCACAATTCTGTATCGGATCTGGTTGGGGGAGTTATTCGTCGGCCCGGCGCTCGGCTGCCGCGATGTCCAGGCCGGAGGGAAGCCACAGCAGGACGACCTCGCCATGTTCGGCGATAAGCCTCTCGGAGGTTTCGCCCCAGTCGGCGTCCGTGGTGCAGAACCACTCATGGCGCCGTGCCCCGCCGTCGGTGAACACGAGCCGTTTCTGCCAGGCATGCGGGTTCATTTCAGTGTTCAGGACGATGGAGAGCACGGGCAGTCCCTCCAGCTCATGCCGGGTCAGCGGCAGGCCGTTCACTGCGGTGCCGGAGGGAAGCACAGGGGTATTCATACCCATTATGTGTGCGGCGGTCGGATGAACTCTCACCGCTAGCCCGGGAACGTGCGCAGGTCGTGGAGGAAGCTGGTGATGGCCCAGTCTCCCGGGCCGTCTTCACGGACGGAGTAGGTCAGGTACCCGTTGGTCACCTGGCGGCCGTCGCCGGCTTCACCGATTCCCGGGGTGACCCTCATGGTGTAGTTGACGTTCATCCGGAAAGCGATGCCGCCGTCCGCTGCCAGCCATGCTGCGTCGGGGGTGATGGTGCGTTCGACAACGCGCGGGCCTGAGTCGTAGATGTACGAGTAGCCCTCGTAGTCCTTGGTCTGCCACGGTTCGCGCTGGACGACCGATTTGCCCTGCTCGAGCGAGGTGAGCATTTCGGGACGGTTGTCAGGGTGGAAGTCGCCTTTATGGTCGCCCCACCAGTCGTCGACGCTGACACCCTCACCGTTGAGCGGGGAGTCGATACCTTCCTCGGCGGCGAAGGTCAGGGCGAAGCGGTACGCATCGGTTACCTCGTCCCGGGAGTATTCGGCAAGGACGTCACTACCGACCGCCTCGTCGGGAAGTTCCCAGGCCGGATCGGATTCGGTGACGGTGCTCTGGCGGTATTTGCCGAAGGAAGTCTTCACCGTGCCGGCCGTGGGGATGGAGGATCCTGCTTCAGCGGCCGCAGACGTCTCGGGTGCAGGATCCTCAGTGGAGCAGGCGCCGAGCGACAGGGTGACGGCAAGGGCCCCGGCCAGTGCGCCTGCGCGGAGCAGGTGCCGGCGGGCGGGCTTGGTGGATTTCGATGAGTAGCTCACATTGTCTTCTATGCGCTCCGGGACGTGACGGGGCGCCGAAGGCAAGTGTCAGAGGAGAACTCCGGGGACCGGAAGGGGCCGTGACCGGGCCAGGAACAGCTCATCCGGACGCCAGATCCAGTCCTCATGGCCGGGCTCCTGGGATGCCAGTACCGACTCGATGACGCCGGACCGCGGGGCATGGTAGATCCCTGAGCTCCATGCTGCGTTGGCCTCGATAACGGAGAAGCGTCCGGCGGTGTCCGTGCCTACGTCCAGGCTGTATCCGGGCGGCTGGTCGGCACCCATGGCATCCACTACTTCCTGGGCGAAGGCGGCGGCCTCGGAGGCGTCGGGGCTGCGGTCTTCGGGGAAGGCGTTCCACGTCAGTTCGACGTCGGCGCCGCGGATGCCCGGGACACGGCTGATGTAGTGGGACGATGCGGTCACCCGGCCGTGGGCGATGAAGCAGCGGTATTCGCGTTTGTAGTCCATGAGGCCGGAACCGGTGTAGTGAAGGCTGTCTATGGCCGGCGGCCCCGTATCGTCGGGCCGGGAGGGGTCTTTGAAGGCTCCTGCAACACGCTCCAGGAACGCCTGAGGGCCCTGCAGGGGTCCGGCGGGTATTCGGGCGTGCTTGTGCTCGCTGAGCTTGTAGAAGGCCTCCTGGCGCCCGCACGGGGATTTAATTGAGCCGAGTCTGCCTGTCCAGACACGGCGGCCCAGATACCGGTCCGGCACACGGGAGAGCCAGTGCGGTCCGGCGGACAGGAACGGGTGGCTGATGCCGGACTTGAGCAGGCGCATGGCCCAGCTTCCGGAGCACCAGAGCGCAGTGTCCTTCATGTCGGGTACATCCAGCCCGACAGACCCCTTTACCTCGATGGTTCCTGCCTCGGCGAGGTCGCGTGCCAGCCAGGCTGCCGGTGAGACGACAGTGAGGCGTTCGTACTGCATGGGGTCCTTCTGTGTGGGTGGGAAAGGTTGAGGCCCGGCACAGGATGGTGCCGGGCCGTATCAAGCACCGCTTCTAGCGTACGAGGACCTCGTTGGAGTCGCCCCAGTCTTCGTCGTCGCCGGTTTCAGGGCTGAAGCCGATCGCTGCGCTGGTGAGCATCTTCGGCGTCGTCAGGTGTCTGAAGGCCCCCATGCCGCTGGCGATGGACGGTGCGGTGATGGTGATCTCCGCTTCCATGGGCACGTCCTCTCCATTGACCTCGAACGTGGCGCCAGCAGTGACTTCGAAGGTCAGGAAATCCTCGTGGACGTTGTTGGCCGCTTCCAGCAGGAAGGGCGGGGCCTGGGGTTCATCGTCGGGCATCTCGTCCAGGGCTTTGATCTGCTCCGGCGTCAGGTGCTCGGAGATCCAGGCGAGGAGCATATCGTCCTGGTCGTCGTGCATCTGGGTCAGGATGGTCAGGGCGGCCAGGAAGGTGTCTGCAACGACCTTGACGCTGATGCTGGGGGCGGTGCCGTCCGGGTTCGGCTTGAGGTCGAGCCTGCCGGGCACATTCGTGGTCAGGGTGAAGACTGCCTTCTCGTCACCTTCGGGGTGGGTGGCGAGATAATTTGCATCAAGAGTTCTCATGCCGCCTATGTGTGCGGACAGGCCCGGCACTCTCACCGGGCACGCGGAAGCCCCGGCACAGTCAGTACTGCACCGGGGCTTCGCGGGGACGGGTGCTAAGCCGTGAGGAGGACCTGCACGTCATCCCAGGTGAACGGGACGTACCTGTCTTCTTCCGCGCCCCGGATGACGTGACCCTTCCTGGTCACGGAGATCAGCCCGTCAGTGCCACCGGGTACGGAGCCCACGGGCAGTTCCTGCAGGTACCGGAGCAGCTCCACGACGAACAGGCCCGGCACCTCGTGCCCGAAGACGGCGCTGGTCCCGTCGGCCATGTTCAGGAAGCAGTGCGTTTCGGAATCCGGTGCGGTTCCGAGCAGGACGAAGTAGCCCGTGTGCGGGTCGGTTTCGACCTTAAGGCTGCCGGTGAGGCCGTGTTTTTCGATCAGGTCCAGTACGGCCTGCTTCTCGGTCCCGGTGAAGTCGTCGGAGCACATTCCCGTGAAGTCCACATGGGTGTCACTGCCGGTGTGGTCGAGGCCGTGCGAACACCAGGGGACGATGGCAGGGTTGTTCGGGAAAGTCATCGAAGTCCTTTTCCGGTCAGGACGCGGGGGTGAGTCCGGCGCTGCGGTAGTAGCGCAGTTCGTCGAGGCCGGCGCGGATGTCGGTCATGGCCGTGTGGTCGCTGTCCTTGGGCGGCATGGCATCCCAGGCGGCCGGGTTCCAGCGGCGGACAAGTTCGCCGACGGAGGTGATGTCGATGACGCGGTAGTCCATGTTGGCGTTGGTGCGGTGGAAGAACTTCTCGATGACGTCGTAGTCGAACTTCACGCTGTTTCCGCCGACGATCATGCCGCGGTACTTGACGCCGTCCACGATCTCACCCTTGGCGGGGAAGTACGGGGCTGCGAAGGCTGCCAGATGGATGTCGAACTGTGAGCGCGTCATGGTCGAGGCGCGGACACGGTCGATGAGGCCGGTCTTCGTGTGCATCTCGGTCACGTAGTCATTCATGACCGCCAGCTCGTCTTCATCGGCGTGGATCGTGAAGGGGCCGAAGGATGCCAGTTCGTTGAGGTTGGCGTCGGTGATGACGGCAGCGCCTTCGAGGGGCACCGCTTTCGGGTTGTTCATGAGGCCGGTGGCTTCGAAGTCGAGCCAGAGGACGTTGTCGGGATCGGGGATCGGCATGGTTACTGCTCCTGCTGGTAGGGGTTGTTGGACAGGGTGGCTTTGCCGTCCCAGTCGCGCATTTCGGAGGCGCCTTCGGCCCAGGCTGCTGCCAGCCGCGGGTCATTGTGCGGGCATTCCGCAGTCACGTCGCCGTAGATGTCGGCGGGTTCGGATGCGCCGTCAATCCAGGCGGATGAAAGGGAAGGGGCGGAGGTGTTCGGAGTGTTCATGTCACCAGAGGTCCTCGGGCTGGCAGCCGTCGTTCGTGCACCGGTAGGTGACGGCGATGAAGCCGGGATCGAATCCGACCCGGCCGCCTATGAGCATCGGGCCGTAGCCGGTGTTGTCCCAGGTGTCCTTGGACAGGAACCGGCCGCAGGCACCGCAGCGGCCCGGAGCTCCCTTGACACTCGGTGTGCGTGCCTCCAGCAGACGCCGGTACTCGGCCCATTCAGCCGGGTAGTCCTGTTCGGGCGCCGGTGAAATCTTCGGCAGGTCTGCGGTGATCACGGGATGCTCCTCGGTTCCAGGGGGCGGCTCTGTCTGCGCCCTTATTCCCTATGTGTGCGGAGAGGGCCGGAAACCTTCCCGGGAACAGGAAAGGCCCCGGCCTGTCCGTAGAGGAGAGACCGGGGCCGTTCGCCGGTGGTGCTAGTTGGTACCGGGGATAACTACTCCGGTGCCGCCGCCGGGCCAGCAGGTGAAGCCGGCCGGGAGCTGGTAGCCGCTTTCGGCGGACTCTGCCAGCGTGTCCAGGCACTTGGAGACCAGGACGTTCGGGTCGTTGCTCACCGAGGAGGACAGCTGACGGTTCGCTTCGGCCTGTGCCGCTGCGGTCTGCTGCTTCTGCTCTGCAATACGGGTCTCGCCGATCGCCGCAACGTAGTCGTCCAGCTTCTTCTGGGTGTTGTCCGAAAGCTGCATGTACGAGATCGTGATGGACTCGACCTGGGCCATGGCCTGGTCGCCCAGACGTGCCTTCATGTCGTCTTCAACAACCTTGGAGACGGCGTCGTAATCCGGGGAGAAGGACAGCTCCGCAGAGGAGGCTTCCTTGCTGGCTCCGTTGAACTGGGCCACCGGGTTGTAGTCGCTCAGTGCCTTCTGCAGGGAAGCCTTCAGCTGGGTGCTGATGACCGCGTCGCGGAAGGACAGCGTGGGGTCGTCGGACTTGAAGTCCTTGTAGACCCGGTCAGCTTCGGACTCGACAACGCTCCAGCGGTTCGTGATGGAAATGCAGGCCTGCGAGCCGTCGCCGATGCGCACCTGGATGCAGGAGTCGCCGCGGTATTCATCCGTCTGGATGGTGCCGTCGATTTCAACGACCTTCTGCCACGGCAGCTTGGCGTGCAGACCCGGGGAGAGGGTCTTCTCGGAAACCTTGCCGAAGGACACGAGGACGCCTGCGTTCTTGGCGGTCACGGACGTGAAGATGCTGGAGCTGAGGATGGCCACGGCTATCAGGAGGGCAACTGTCCCGATCCCGACGGGAACGGCCGAGGGGACGTCAAGAACTCCGCCTGCAGTGCTGCCGGCCCGTGCTTTCTTGAGCTTGAGCCCCAGGGAGAGAACAATCAGGCCGCCGATAAGGAAGATGGCGGAGGCTATGACGCTGAACAAATGGGCCTGCTTTCGGTGCTTCGTAGGGAGGGGCCGAATCTGGCCCGCACCACCTATGTGTGCGGAGCGCCCGGAATCTCTCTCCGCCGCACGTTGCTGCTGCCGGCCCGCCTAGCTGACCGACCCCGTGTAGGGGTTCCCCAGGAATGAAGCCAGCTGGGTCAGGAAGGCCGGGATGTCGTCGGCCCGGACCAGGATGACCGCCGGACCGTCACCGGTTGACGGGTTGTGCTCACGGGTCATCCATGCCCTTTTCTGAAGCTTCTTCGCCTCCAGCCGGACAATGCCTCCGGGAAGCGTGGTGGCGGCGTATCTGCCGGTACGGGGCTCCCGGCCTGCGTGGGCCCGCAGGAGTACCGGACGGATCTCGTCGTGCATTTGCTCGAAAGACCCAAGGAACGCGATGCCGTGCTTACCCTGGTCGAGATGGACCCGTCCGTTGACGATCCCGAATGTGATGTCGGGCAGCCCGCGGCTGACGAATACGCTCATTGTTCCCCCTCTGGATCTGCACCTTGGCCGGATGATTGTTGCATGCAGACGGTCCCCGGGCACAACGGCTCCGGCTTCAGCCCTTACGGGTGTGGCGCAGCCGGCGTACCCGCCCGCTGGAGGGTCGACGGGCGCAGCATCCGCCATGGGCGGCGCAGGACCTGACCAACCAACCCGGGATTGGCTGTGGGAATGAACATGCAGCAGAACATCCAGAGCAGGGCAATGGTACCGACGTACAGGAGCGCGATCCGGAACAGGAGTCCTGCCAGGGCCAGAATAAGAACGCCGATGCCGATGAGGGTCGAACTCACTGTGTTCCACCGGCCGGCTGGATCCGGGCCCGGGTTGCCTTCCCCAGGATGCCGGCGGCGTTGATTCCGGCACGCATTCGGCATCCGTCCTCCAGCCAGAACACGGCGCCGACCGCGGCAGCACCGTATGTTCCGGGCAGGGGCTCCTCGGGGATCTCCACGCCGGGGGTTGCCAGCGGTCCTTCCCAGCGGGGAACAGTGGTGCCGGCGTTGGAGGCGACAGCGTCGGGGTGGCGTGCGAGGACGCCGTTCAACGCTCCGCGCAGCCGGTGCACGGCCTTGGCTCCCCGCGGGGCGGCCCGCAGGACCAGGGCATCCATGACGTTCTGCAGCGGGGGCAGCAGGGAGACGTCGTCGCGGGTGAAGACGATCCGGCGGCCCTCGCCCTGTATCTCGAACCCGACACCCGGGCCCAGGTCGACGCCGATGGAGGAATCCCCAACGCTCAGCTGGATGATGCCGTGGATGGTCACCTGACCGCCGGAGACGTCGTCGAGGGTGATGTTTGCAGACACTGGCTGTTCTCGTTTCTGAAGTGGGTTTGCTGGTTTCGGCGGCCGCGGAGCCGTACCCGGAAGAGGCCGGCAGCCCGGATGGACTGCCGGCCGTATGGGTGGTTACCAGGAGCCGCCGTCGGAGCCGCCACTGAAGGAGGAGCCGGAGTCGTAGCTGCTGTGGCCGGAACCTGAGTCATGGCTGGAGTGGTGGGACCCGGAACCGCCGTACTGCGAACCGGAGTCCGTGCTGCGGTGCGATCCGGAATCGCTGATGCCTGCGAGCATCGCCGCGAACCAGGATGAGCTGCCCTGATCGGCGGTGGAGACGGGGTTGTAGGAGACGCGGTCGGACAGGGGGCCTGTGCCGGCCGGGGCACGGACTGCGGCAGCGCGCCTGCGCTTGATGCGGCGCCCCACGGCGAAGGCAGCGGTGAGTGCAGCGATGACGAGGACGGATGTGAGGATGATGCCGGTCATGGTGTTTCCTTTCGGGCTGTTCAGGAGTTCTTCAGCAGCCATTTGTTGTTGATGACTTTCATGGCGGTACGGCCGCCGAGTTCGGGGATGAATGTGCCGTCGGAGGAGTGCCAGACGATGCCTTCGGCCTGGACTCCGGGGGTGATGACCGATTCGAGTCCGTTGGCCTGCTCCACCGCTTCGGCAACGGTGGCCGGGAGGCGGAGTTTGAGGACGGGCGCGGCCAGCAGGCCGATGCCGAAGGGCCAGGAGCCGCGGGGTACGGGCTTTCCGTGGTCCAGGACGTTGAACGCTGCGAACCGCTTGCCGTTGATTTTCAGGCGGTTCTTGGCGGCGACACCGGCGCCGTAGATTTCACCCTGCACGGCCCAGCCTTCGGGCAGCTTCTCGAGGATGCGGTACTCGGCGGCGATCTTCCACGGAACGGTACCTTCCTCCGGGGAGTCGGGTTCGGTGTATTCCCAGTTGCGTCCGGCCACACGCAGCCGTCCGCCGTCGTTGATGAAGGTGGTGGAAGTCCCGTCGATCTTCTCGGTGGCGATGAAGGGCATCCGGTGCAGGACGTCCCAGACGCGGGCGAGGTTCTGGACCCGTTCCACGGTGGTCTTGGGTGCGAAGTCGCGCGGGAACGGGCCGGCGGCCTTGCCTTCCATTTCGGCCGGGATCGGCTCCTCGTATTTGCTGATGCCCAGCCGGCCGGCGAAGGTGGTCCCGTCGCGGCATTCACCCACCTCGGGGAACATACCTGCGGGCAGGACCAGGCCCTGCGAGTAGGTGCCGCGCAGCCGGGCCGTCTTCAGCACGTGGCCGCGGATGCCGTCCACGGTCTTCTCCCCGCGCGGTGCAAGGAACGCGAAGCGCTCGTCATCCAGCGGCAGCAGCGAGTCGATCTCGAAGTAGATGACCAGGTCGCCGACGGCGAACTCACCCTTCTTCACGACGACGTTCCAGCCGCGCACAGTGGCGGACTCGATGGCGTCAGCGTTCTCGATCGGGGTCAGGGAGGTGATGCGGTCCAGCGTGGCAAGTTCGCGGTCAAGGGTTTCGACGGTAGTGGTCATGCCACCTATGTGTGCGGACAGCCCGGAACCGCTCACCGAGGCCGACGGGGGCTGCCCGGCACAATGTCCGGGCAGCCTGGTCCTAGGAATTCAGGAGTGCCTCGACGTCATCCCAGGTGAAGGGGATGTAGCCCTCATCCTCGATTCCCCAGATGATGTGCCCGTTCCGGTAGACGCTGTGCAGCAGGTCCGTGGAGTCGTCATCCGGGTGGCCGACAGAGACCAGATACCGGAGCAGCTCAAGGATGAAAGGGCCGGGAGTGTCAGCGTCGAACACTGCGTGCGTTTCGTCGTCGATGTTCAGGTAACAGTGCGTCCGGGAGCCGGGGCTCACCCCAAGCAGGGTGTAGTAACCGAGGTCCTCGTCGGTTGTCACCTTCAGCTTTCCGGTGAGGCCGTGCTTTTCGACCAGGCCGCGCACCGCCTGCGCTTCGTCCTCCGTGAAGATGTCGCATTCCATGCCGTCGAAGTCGATCGCGACGTCGTTGCCGGTATTGACCGCGGCTTCCAAAGCCTCCAGGCTCTCAAAGCACTTACCGTCATCGTCGATGACCAGACCGCCGCCGCCTGCGTGGGGCACGATGGCTGCACGGCGCCGTGCCGGCTTCTCCGATTCAGTGCGGACGAATGCGGGGTTTGCTTCCACTGCCTTACGGATCTGCTCGCTTTTGGTGCCGGCGTAAATACTGTTCAGCAGGTCGTTGCTCGTCGTGGCCCCGGCGACTGCAATGCGGATTGCCGGTGTCTTGTGCGAGGCAGCCAGGTGCTCATGCGTGGAAAGCCAGGCCCTCGGGTTGCCGGCGACCGCGTTGATGACGGGGCGGTGCCGGTCATCCTTCATCTTGTCGAGGACAGCGGGGTTGCTGCTCGACTCTGACATGGCGTAGGCACGGCGGAGGTCGTTGTTCTCGCCCAGAATCTCCTGGTCGATGAAAGCAGCAATCCCCGGGTCCGTGTCGGGGCGGCCGTCGCGCAGGGAATCGTTGAAATTCGTCAGCAGCCAGTAACGCGACGGCTTCGACATCCTCCAAATGGCCTCAAACAACTTCCGTTCCGCGACTGCATGAACGCTCCGGGCCAGATACCACACGGCGTTGGCCGGGAGCTGCTGGCCGTGCACTGCGGCAGCGAAGGTTTCTGCATCCGTTTTGGCGTTGGCCAGTGCCTTTGCCCGGACGATGCCCGAGCTGTCCTGCGCAAGCCGGGCCAGCAGATCATCAGGCACATCGTCGCGCTCGGCGATCAGCCCGCGGGTTGATTCGTCGTTTTCCCGGGCCAGGGCTGCGATGTCGCCGGCCGTCAGGTTGGCGTTGGATGCCAGGCGCTGCTTCGTGTGGTCATCGCCGGCGGTCATGGCAGCAGCGATGCGCGCCGGGTCGCCGGTGCTCTCGATGCCTGGAACGGAAATGATCTGGATCGTGGCCAATGGGAATCCTTTGGGGTCGTGTGCGGGTGGATCTGATCCATATGTGTGCGGACATCACCCGCCTGCTCACCGGATCCCGCACAGTCCATCCTTCAAACCGGCCTGCCTGCACCCCTTCAATATGCACGTTCATTACGCTAAGCTCGTGAGGTAATCATCGTTAGGGAGAAGTGCTCATGAGTGCATTGAAAGACCGGCCGAAGGCGCATGCCGCCACCGGCGGCGAAGTGACCGTACGTGTCAGCGGCAAGGTCACCAGGGAGGTGCAGGAGGCGCTGGACAAAGTGAAGATCCCGGCCTCCATGATTCAGCCCGTCCTGGAGAACCTCCTTGCCGCCTTCTCCCTGGCGCCCGTTATGGAGTCCGCCGAGGTCACCGCTTCACCCCAGATGGCCAGAAGCCTGCAGGCACGTGAGAACTGGCTGCGAAGCATCGAGAAGGAGTTCGGTGCATTGACCCGGCAGCAGGTTGCGGAAATGCGGGGCTCCAAGGGCACCAACAGGAGCATGGCTGCCGCCATGCAGGCGAAGGGGCTGATCCTGGACTACCGCCGCGGAAACTCCTTCAAGGTTCCGGCCTTCCAGTTCACCGAAACCGGAGAGGTGCGCCCGGCTGTTCCTCTGCTGATCGACGCGGCCCGTCAGGCAGGCTGGGACGACATGGACCTGCTCATCTGGCTGACCAACCCGAACACCCATTTCCCGGAGGGGAAGCGACCGGTCGACGTCCTGGACAACACCGAACGCGTGCTCGAAGTATTCACGGCCACCGTCGGGGAGCAGTGAGCACTCCGGTTCCGGCGATGCCGGAAACACCTGACCCGCCGGTGCCTTTCCTGCCGCAGACTGAGACGGCGCACGCCGGAATGCATGTCCACCGCTGCCACCAGCTGAAGTACCGGCCGGGCCAGGCAAACCCCGGACCCTACGGTGAAGGGCGCTTCCATTTCTTCGGAACCCCTCAGGTGCCCGCCCTGTACTTTGCCCAGTCGCCGGAAGCCGCCCTGTGCGAGAAGATCCTTCGGTATACCCCGGCCGGCGCTCCGTCCCGTCTGGCGCCGGGGTCCTATCGGAATGAGGCCGTCTCCGAGCTGGTCCTGAACCGGGACCTGAAGATGGCCGTGTTCCACAGCGGCGGCCTGCGCGCACTCAACGTCGCCGCCAACCAGCTCACCGACACCAACTCCGACAACTACTCCCAGACACGCAAGTGGGCCGAGGCAGCCTACACCGCAGGTTTCGACGGCGTCGTCTGGATGAGCCGGCAGTACAACATCAGCAGGTCGTGGATGGTCTTCGGGGACCGGGTGGCCGAAGCTGACTTCACCGTCGAATCCCTGATGCCGCTGGGCGCAGGAGCCGGGTTCGACTGGCTTGTAGACGTGTGCGGGCCGATGAAAGTGGATGTCATCCCGGCCGTCTAGGCGCGGAAACTCAGAGGAGGATGGTGTCCTGCGGGCTGAGGCGGATCACCAGCGGGGCCCGTCGGCAGGTCAGGAAGCAAGGCCTGGTATCCGTTCTGTCTGGCCGGCGGGGCGGCGCAGGGATGTGTAGTGGACCCCGACACCGGCGGCGGGACCGGTCAGGAGGGCCAGCACGCAGCGCACCTCCGTAGGGAAGGGCAGCAGCAGGCACAGGAACGCTGTCAGGGAGGCAATCATCCAGCCAGCGGCGTAGGCACGGTGCCGTCCGGCGGCCAGAAGCGCCGTCCCGGTCAGGGTCAGCACGGCGATAAGGGCAGATGCCAGGGTCAGGGCCGCCAGAACCCAGCGGGGCACAACGTACTCCGGTCCGAGCAGCAGCATGATCCATGGCCCGGCGACCGCAGCGAGTCCGGCACCGGCGATACCGAGGACAAACACTGCAGTGACCGGCTTCAGCAGTGCCCTGGATCCGGCCCGCATGACAGAGGCCATGACCATCCCCTGGAACGCCTGCAGCGGAAGCATGATCGGTGCCCGGGTCAGGGAAACCGCCAGCAGCAGGGGAGCCGCACGGGCGAAATCTTCCGCCGACGTCGTGACCTTGACCAGCAGCGGAAAGGACACGAGCAGTGCCGCCGACGCCGCGGCTGAGACCAGTGCGTGACCGGTCTGGCGCAGGAATGCCCCCGCCGGAACATCCGCCCGCATCCGTGCCGCCTCCCGTGCCGGCCGGGAGATGAGCAGGACGATGAGCCACGCAGACAGTGCAGCAAGGCAGGCTGTTTCGATGCCGAACAGGGCGCCTCCCAGCAGCACCGCCGCGAGGACCGCTGCCAGCCGGAGCAAGGCTTCAAGACTGACCAGTATGGAGAACGGACCCCACCTGCCGCTGCCTTGAAGGGTGCCGGCCAACGCGGCCTGGGCAGCGAATACCACCGAGGTTCCCGCCAGCAGCAGGACGACCTGCGTCCCGTTCTCACGGAAGAGACGGTCTGCGAACGGAAGTCCCAGTAATGCGATGGCCCCGGCCAGTATCGTCCCGGTGAGCAGGGCGTTTGCCATCATGCCTGCACCCTGCGGATGCCCCTGTACCCGGCCGGCGGCGGTGACGGCTCCTGCGCTGCGTGTTGTCTCGGCAGTTACTCCGCCAAGGATGCCGGTGACGCCGAAGAGTGCAGCCCAGAAGGCCAGGAACTCCGCGTTGTCGGCGGGGGAGAGGGATCGGGCGGCGATGAACAGGACCAGGAACCCTGACGCCGCAGCCCACAGTGACGCTGCACCGACCCTGGAAGCCTGGCTATGGCCGGCGCCGTGTCTGGATCCGGAGCTCAAATCCTTGTGTCGGATGCAGGCATGCCCGGGATTCCGCCGTCCAGATACCGGTCCATGAACCGGGCAGCGTAATCCTGCCGGGTCTGCGGTGCGTCGGAAAGTGCACGGTAGTAGGAGGCCATGTCGGCGGGGTCGATGGCAGGACGGTCGCTTTCGCGTGCGCGCTTCGCCCGGGCCCTGATCCACGGGACATGCTCCCTGGCCATGTCACCCAGATCCATGCCGGTCACGAAGCTGTTGGTCTTGAAGACCGAGTTGATGACCGAGCTCTGCCGGCCGTCCAGGTTTGAAGCGCTGCCTTCAGGCCAGGCATCGGGAAAGGACAGGTCGGAGTGCTTGAAGAACTCGAGGATGACGGGTCCGCTTGCAGCAGCCAGGACGTCCTCGCTGAACAGGGGCTCGTCGTACCACGCCAGATGGTAGGCCTGGCAGAAGTACGTCAGCTTGTGCAGCTTGCTGCTGGCCATGCCTGCGAGCCCCTTCCCGCTCCGGGTCTGGGCCCGCTGCAGGTCAGTCAGGTATGCGGCGACGTCGTGGGCTGAGGCGGGGGGCCGGGGGTCAGTTGACGGCATTGATGACGGTTTCGACGATCTGTTCGGCTGTCGCGTCCGCGGCCACCGAGGCACCGGGGTCGTCTTCGTCGAGGGTGCCAACGTAGAGGTCACCGGTATCGAAGGTCGATGCACCCGGTTCGTCGTAGTCGTAGGCGCCGGGGCCAACGATCAGGACGCGGCTGGGCATCATGACGTAGATGGTGGCTGTGCCGCCGCCCGTCTGGTAGACGAAGGATTCGATCCCCTTCGCTTCCAGTCCGGTGATGATTGCCAATGCGGTGATCTCGCTACTGTTCGTTCCGGTGGTCATTGTTTCCTTCTCTGTCCGGTGGCCCTGGTCGGACCCTGCACCACTAATGTGTGCGGAGTCCTGAAAATCCCTCACCGAAGGATGCCCTTGGGCACGACGGCGGAACGGGTGGCATGGCGGTGGTACCAGGTGGCGAAGTCGCCCCAGCCCATGCTCCGGCGCACGTATTTCTTGGCCTTCCGTGGAGTCCGCTCCGTCGGAGTGTGGCGGCCGAACCCGGAGGAATCGTCACCCTCGAGGTTCAGGTTGAAGCCGTATTTGTAATAGGTGCGGACGTAGCCACTCGGCTTAACGACATCCTTGGTAAAGCGTCGCCGGCCGCGCGTCGGACGTGGCAGCGGGCGGGAGTTGGTCTTGGCGCTCATGGACCCTATGTGTGCGGACGGGCCGCCCGCTCTCACCGGATCCGGGGCCCGCGGGGAGCAGGTCATGCACTGCCGCACACATAAGGGCCATGACAAACAAAACGAAACTGGAGCAGATCGACGAACTCCATGAAGGATTCACCATCCTTGAAGGCAACCTGCGGTTCGCGATCAACGACGTAAAGGAACACCAGCGCACGCTGGAACTGATCCTGCTCGCCCAAGGGCTGCTCGAAACATTCCCGGGAGCCGGACTCCTCAGGGTGGAAATCCGGGACGGCTTTGCCGTACCGGTGCAGCTCACAGATAAGCCGGCATGGAAAGCCCCGGTGCCTCAGGGGCAGAGCACCTTCCCCACGTACGAGGTCCCGACACCGACCGTCATCGCCCAGGGCCGGGCGCTGGAGAAGACCGACATCGAAGGATGGACCCTGGCCGAGCTGCTGGAGGAAATCAACCGGGGCAGCGACGGCACCTGGATCAACCGTGTCGATGCCCTTCCCGACATCGACACGGACTACGAAGACCCCAGCCGCCTCACCAAGGCTGAATTCGACATCGACCTTGCCAAGGCCGCAGCACTGCCTGTGCCCGTGCTTGGCGCCGTAACCGTTCCTCCTCATCGCAACGCCGCCCGGGTCCGCGCCGGGGAAGAGGCCTTGGTAAGGCTGCGGGCAGGCATTCTTCGGGAGTACCCGGAGGCTTACATGCTCTGCGTGCGTTACCGGGGCGGCTCCTGGAGTGTGAAGGACCTCGTGGATGAGACCGGACATGTGCTGGGGTCCGGGGCACCGCTGGCAGCCGGACCCATCCCCGGCGGCACGGTGCGTTCGGTTCTCGGAGAGATTCCCGTCGGAGAACTGCGGTTCCTGGTGACAGGGATCCCCGTAGATGAGCCCATGCACGAAGGGGGCGTCATCGGAATCCTGATGGATCCGGCCCGCGGGTAGGCCATAGGTCTACGCATGTCATCCGGTAAAGGCTCCGGCAGCTCAAGACAGCTGCCGGAGCAGAACCAGTATGACCGGCAGGCGCAGCCTGCGGAGCGGAGAACCATGCCCATCCAACCCCTCGCCAACGCGACCGGCGCTGCCTGATGGAACTGGTCGCCATTTACCTCGGGTTTCTGGCCTTCTCTTTTGTAGGCGCCCATGAGGTGGCCGTCTTCCTGGGTGAGCCCTCTGCCTACATTGTGGCCGGAACCGCTTTGGCCGGACACATTACCGGAGCGATAGCCGGGATAGCCTACGAAAAGAAATGGGGTCAGGTGACCGGGATCGCCGGGCTCATCCTTTCCCTCATCATGATCGTCGCCGGCGCCTCCGCGCTCATCGAACAGGCGTGGCCGCTGATCGCCGCTGCGGGAGTCCTGGCTTCGGCTGGCGTCGCCTGGCTGGCGTACCTGAGCAACAATAAGCGCGAAGCCCAGGGCAGGCCCTCGATCTCCTCAAAGACCATGGGCTTCCTGATCGGCGTCCCGTTCCTTGCCGTCATCGCCCTCTCGGTAGCCGTCGGCATCGCTACCGGCTGGTACTAACCCCAAGACGCATACGGCCCGGGCGCCGGCTGACCATCGAGTCGGCCGGACCCGGGCCTTTTACGTTCAAGGACGGGGCTTTTCCATCTCCAGGTGTTCGTACGCCCAGTCCAGCGCCTCGGGATCCTCACTGCGGACGCCTTCGCAGACGTCGTCCAGCCGCCGATGGTACTCGGAGGCATCAGGGTGGAAGCTGAACATGGCCAGGACTACTGCCTCGCCGTACGCGGACTTGGGATCGCAGCTCTCGCACAGGAGTCGGCGCTCCGGGTCCCCGACGGCAGGTCTGAAGGTCGGCTCACTGCATGCGGTGCAGAATGACCCCGTTTCCTCGGCCGTGAACGCGTCACTGCGGCGGGTGCGGCAGATGGCACACGTTCCCACGGGGGAGTGCGCCTTGCCGGCCACCCACTGGTGTCCCGGGCAGTCCAGGTATGCGCGCAGCTTCGACCAGCAGGCCTCATCGGCCTCCGCGACAGTGGCGCCTTCGCCGCGGATGAAGGCCCCTTCAGGGAAGCACTCCACGAAAGCGGTACGCCTGGCCGGAGCGCTGTTCCTCCAGCCGATGACGACGCCGTTGCCGCCCTGGACGTAGATGCTCCCGTAGTCGTGGGCAGACTCGAACGTCTCGTCCTTATGAGCTGCCAGCGGGATGGTGCTCATTACGCGGCCAGCTCGGGTACATCCAGAAGTTCTGCGGGCACACGGACGCGGTGTTCGGCGGTCCCGCTGGTGTTGTGGGTGAGCCAGACGAGGAAGTGTCCACCCTCGACGGTGATCTTTTCCGACAGGCCGACGTTGAAGGCATCCATGTCGGTAAACGAGTTGTCCACCTTGAATGCCGTGAGGTTCTCGGTAACCCAGGCGGTGGCACGGCGGATGACGGCCTGACGGTAGGCGGCGATCCGGTCGTACATGCGTGCATATTCATCGTGGTCCATGGAAACTCCTCGTTGGTGGTTGGTCTCGAACCTAATGTGTGCGGCGCCGGGTGGGAAAATCCCCGCCCGTGGTCAATCCCGCAGCATGTAACGGATCATTTCCATGCTCTTGGCGGGTATCCGGCGAAGCTCTGAGGGGCGCGTGAAGACCGTCATGACGGCAGCGCAGAGCGAGACTGCAACGATGATGGCGACACCCTCGACCTTCCGGAGGGTCGATAACGCAACCATCTACTCGCCGCCTTCAGCACAGTCGCCGAAAACCTCGATGGTGGTTCCGGCCGGCGCATCAATGCGGAGCGACGGGTTCTCCTTGTCGTCCGGGCTCTTACCGGCGGCAACCGGCCAGGTCTTCCCGGTGTTGCCGTCCACGGGGCCGGAGGCCAGGGCCCAGCCGTCGCGGCCGTAGTGTGCGCTGACCTGCATGGAGGTTCCGTCAGGGGCCGTCAGCCTTGCCTGCCACAGCTTGTCGTAGCAGCCGAACTCGTCGTCGATGGCTCCCTCGAGAACAACCACGTCATCGGAGGCGCCGTACATCAGGATGCTGTTATCAGTACTCATGGTTCCTATGTGTGCGGCAGCACCGGCGTACCTCGCCAGGCGGGCTCCCCTACGGATTTTCATCCGTCAGTGCCCGGGGCGGGAGGGTTCCCGGCATGGCAAGCATGTCAATGCGGCACTGTTCGGCGGCGTTGATTACCCAGTCGGGAGTATCCGCGTCGTAGCCGCCGTTGTGGGTTCCCACCCAGTGCCTGGCGTCCAGGCTGCGGCTCTTCCGGTCCGGGCGGACGACCATCCGGAATCTCTGCTGGAGGTCACCCTCTCCGGAAATCCAGGACACGGAAAGGTCGGCGGGGATGAATGTACTGCCGGTGAAGGCTGTGGCTGCAGCACCGTTGATGCGGTAGGTGCGTTCCAGTCCGACGCCGCGGCTGATGACACCCTCGGGCATCTCGTCTCCCTGGACGAAGGCGCTTCGCAGTTCCTCGGCCGCCGTGGCCAGCCAAGCGGGCATGGAAGCGGGCAGCGGGGCATTGCGGCCGGCCTGCCAGTGGGCGAATGTGCCGGCAGAGCTGCGCAGCGCGGGCCAGAGGTAGGCATTGAATGTGCTCCCGCGTCCGGAAATATCGCCTTCCTCCAGGATCCAGGAAATCAGCATGTCTGCCGGAGCGAATTCCTCTCCGTGATTCAGCGTGGCCGGAACGGGCGTGGCATCCAGTGCGGCACGGCGGTTCTGGACGCTGCGGGTCCGGCTCTCACCGGTGAGGGTCAGTACAGGCATCAGGCAGCCCGGCGGATGACGCGGATCGTCCCGCCTTCGGCGTCGGGCTCAACGCCGAAGTCCAACGTTGTGTTGCGGCGCCGGACGGGGCCGGGATTGACCCTGGCACGGAGCTTCGCGGCCAGGGCAGCACCCTCCTTGGTGGAGAGCAGCGGAGTGTAGGCGCTCTCGCGTCCGGAGGGGTTCGCGGCAGTGATGGTGCTGCGGAAAGTGACAAGGGCACGGCCGGACGGATCCGGTTCGACACTCAGGACAGCTGCCGTAACGGATTCCGGCGAGGACTCAATGCCCGGAGGCGGGGAGATAGTCATGACTCCTATGTGTGCGGCACGGAGGCCGCCCCTCAACGCCTGACGGCTAACGGGTTTCGAGGTAGGGGATCTGTTCATTCAGGATGGCCTCGACGTCGCAGTCCTCAACCCCGGCCTCGGCGCACAGTTCATCCGCTGCGTCCAGGGCTTCCTGCCGGGCGTTGGTTTCTTCAAGGTGCTCTTCGACCTTCTCGCCGAGGACCCCAACCGGGTTCTCCGTGCCGGGATCTGCAGACGGGCAGGGGACTTCGAACTGCTCGCCTTCATTGCCGTGGACGGAGCAGGCGGGGTTCGGGGTCCATCCCGGTCCCTGCTTCGGCTCTCCTGCGGAGCATCCTGTCGACAGAAGGGCGGCAGCTGCCAGTGCGAGGGTGAGGCTCATCTTCTTCATATCCCTTATGTGTGCGGCAACGGGGCCATCTCTTTCCGCCTCCGGGAAAGGTTCGCCGGTATCTGCGCATGTCTACCGGTGCACGCCCCACCGAAACGCCTTTCCCCAGGAGAAACCTTGTCCAATCCGGAAACCACCACCCAGGATCTACCAGAAGCACAGCAGGCAGCAGGCCCTCCGGAGGATGCGGTCATCCGTCGGGTGCGTGAGCATGTGGACTACGAGAACCGGTTCGTGACCGTACACTTCGACGACGTCGTCTTCCCTAACGGTGCCCAGGGGCGCTACACGCGGATCACGACCGGAGCCGGGCTTGGCGTCATTGCCGTGCCCTACGCCAACTTCCGGGGCATCCCGTACCTGGGCCTGGTCCGCCAGTACCGCTACCCGGTCGGCGAATTTACCCTCGAGTTCCCCCGCGGCGGATCTGATGACCTCAGCCTTGAAGAGGCGGCACGGGAACTGGTCGAGGAGACAGGGCTGGGGTTCAACAGCGGTCGGCTGCTGGGCACCATCCGTCCGGATACCGGCATCCTGGACACTGAGGTGGCCGTTTGGTGCACCACCCACACTCTGGACGGGCTGGACAGCGGCCATGTGGAAGACGAAACCGGGGCAACGGTGCGCTGGTACAGCCACGGGGAAGTGATGGGCCTGGTCACCAACGGCAAGATCACCTGCGGGATGACCCTCGCAGCGCTGGCGCTCATCCAGAACGCCGGCGTCATCCGCGAGTTCTAGGCAGGCTTCCGGCCGGTAGCCGCTCATCTGCCGGCCGGGGATACGACAAGGGGCCCTTCATGTCCGTATGGAGGGCCCCTTTTCCGTGTCAGGGCAGGATACTGTAGTCCGCTGCCGTCTTCTCCACGGCGTCCGCGTACTGCTGGACGGCCTGGACCGTTTCGTACTCTGAAGCTGTCCCGTTGTAGCCGCGCATGATCTCCACTTCCATCTGTCGCAGGTCCAGAAGGTCGGCTGCCATCGCGACGGGTTCCAGCTCTTCCCGGGCCAGGGTCCCGAGGGTATCCATGGCACGGACTGCTTCGTCTGCGCCGACATGCTCTGCCTTGGCGTCATCGACGGCTTTCTCAAGAGGCGGGATCAGCCGGGCCGCAGTCGAAGGGGCAGCGGTGGCGTCCGGGGTGCCCTGCACTTCCACCTCCTCCGCGGCCGAGCAACCTGTGAGGACGATGGCGAGCAGCGCGGCGGCTGCCAGTGATTTGTGCATGGGAATCCTTCGCCGGCGTTGGCCGGATGGTGCGGGTGGGAATTGAGGGAATCCAGAATACCGTGGGCTACGGACTGAAGACCCGTCCGGCAGCTGAGGCTGCAGCGCATGCCCTGAACGCCTCGTGGTACTTTTCGACCGTCATGCCGGGCATCTCCTCGACTGCTTCGAGCCGGTACATGTTTGCCAGCCGGAGCGCATTCATCGGGGTGTCACTGATGGCCTGCTCAGCGTCACTGCCCCAGACCAGGGTCTGCTCAGGGGTCTGTTCCGTGGCGTCGAGCACCCGGTGGATCGCCTGCCGTTCAGCCATGGACTTCATGCAGGCCGTGCAGATCAGCAGTTCGAGCCGGTCACCGCCGGGGGAGTCGAATGCCGTCGCCCCGTAGTGCCCCGAGGTGGTGAAGATGTTGGCACCGTACGGCTGATCGGGAAGGTCGGATTCGACCGGCTCCAAGGTCGTCCCGCAGACAGCGCAGGGAAGGTCTTTCATGGAAGGCATGGATGCTCCTGGTTCTCCGGCCGGGCCGGGTTCGTGTTTGCAGTGTGTGCGATGCCGGCAGCTCCCTTGGGCACCGGCTGGCTTTAGGTGACCGGCGAGGGCCTCAGGTCTGCCAGGGCCTGCTCGGCTGCACCGCGGACCCACGCCGGGGCATCGCTGCCGTCCCCGAACGGCCCGTACCAGTAACGGACCATCCGGCTCTTCTCGGACGGGTATGCCGAGACCAGCAGTTCATCTCCGCCGGTGCCGGCGAGGTTCCCGAAGCAGTGAACGGTGAGGTCCCGCGGGATGAATGCCGTTCCGGAGGCCGAGCTGCTGATGCGTTCGGCTCCTTTGACCCGGTAGTCGCGGCGGAGCATGAGCACGGTCTGACCGGGGGTGCTGCCGTCCTCAAGTGCGGCCCGCAGGTTGGTGATGACCTGCCGGACCGTTTCAGGTATTTCCCCGGGAAGGGTTACGGGGTCGGTGCCGTTCCAGTACGCCACCGAGTAGTCCTTGGGGTCCGCGGGGCGCAGGGCGGCGTTATAGAAGTCCTGGGGTTCGCCGTTGCGCGTACCGGTCCCGACCCGTACTTCGATGCTGTCCGGCTGGAACAGGACATGGGGTTCCCGGGTACGGGGCACCGGACTGTGCTCGAACGGCCCCTGGAAGGAGATGGTCCGCATCCTGTCTTCGACGGTCATGGTCAGGATTGTCATGTCCCCTATGTGTGCGGAAGGCACGGGCACTCTCCCCGAAACGCGGAAAGGGCCTCCCGAACGGGAGACCCTTTCTCAACGTCCAGCGTGGTGGTTACGCCTCGCCGTCTTCGAGCATCTGTGCGAACTCGTCGGGGGTGACGATCCTGATGCCCAGTTCCTGCGCCTTGATGAACTTCGAGGAGCCCGGCTCACCGCAGACCAGCAGCGACGTGGACTTGGAGACCGATCCGGCCGCGCGGCCGCCGTTGGCTTCGATCAGTTCCTGGGCGCCGGTGCGCGTCAGGGAACCCAGGGCGCTTCCCTTCAGGGAGCCGGTGATGACCACGTTCATGGCAGCACCGTCGGGGGCTACCAGCTTCGGAGCCTTCGCACCCTTCTCCGCCTTGGGCTTCGGGGCACCCATGTTCACCCCGGCCGCGCGGAGGCGGTCAATGACCGGGGCGTTCTTGGCCAGTTCGGCGTGGATGACGGCAGCCTTCTTCTCGCCGATGCCTTCCACGTTGGCCAGCTGGCTGACCGTGGCGGACTGGAGTGCGTCCATCGTCTCGAACTGGGAGGCCAGGCGGCGCCCGAAGGTCCGTCCGGTGAAGCGCATCGACAGGGCGGTGATGACCCGGTTCAGCGGCTGGGCCTTGGCCTTCTCGATTTCCGCCATGATCTTCTTGGCGTTCTTCTCGCCCAGGACACGGTCGGCGCCGGAGTCGGTGGTGCCCAGCTTCAGGTTTGCCAGCTGGTCCTCGGTCAGGTGGAAGACGTCCGAGACATCCTTGACCAGGTCAGCTTCGATGAGCGCATCCCCGGTGGAGCCGCCGAAGCCTTCAATGTCCAGGCCTGCGTCACGGGATACGGCGTAGGCGATGCGGCCGGAGACGGAGCATTCGGGGTTCGTGCAGCGCCACAGCTCGGTGGACTTGTCGAACTCGCCGCCGCACTTGGGGCAGCCGGCCGGAGGCTGCCACGGCTGTGAGGACTCGTCACGCAGGTCGGCGCGCGGAAGGTGGACCTGGGGGATGATGTCGTTGGCCTTGTAGGCCATGACGGTGTCCCCGATGCGGATGTCCTTCTTCAGCAGGTCCTGGACGTTGTGCAGGGAGGCGTACTCGATGGTGGAGCCGTCCACATCCACGGGGGCGTAGCGTGCCCGGATGGACAGGCGTCCGGTCTTGCCGATCTCGTACTCGATGTCCTCGATGACGGTCGGTTCTTCAACCGGCGGGTACTTGAAGGCCACGGCCCACTTCGGTGCACGGGTGCCTTCACCCAGGGCTTCACGCTCGGCGGCGGTCGGCACCTTCAGCACGGCGCCGTCCATGAGGAAGCCCAGTCCCTTGCGTTCGGCACCAAGGGCGGCGATGGCGGACATCGGGTCTTCGGCGTCCAGGACGGACTGGGGAAGCAGGGACCGGGCGGTAGTGAAGCCCATGCCTGCCAGGTCTTCCATTGCATCCAGGTGGTCGGCACCTTCGCTGATGGTGGTGGAGTAGGCGGCGAAGTTGAACATGCCGGCGTAGGTGTTGTCGTCCTTGTTGATCATTCCGGCCACGCCGTTGCGGGCGTTCTTGAACGGCTCCTTGCCCTTGGACGCGCGGACGGCGTTCGCCTTGGCCAGGTTTTCATCGTTCAGGTACAGCTCGCCGCGGACCTCGAAATCGCCCTCTCCGGCAACCTCGGGCAGGCCCTCGACCCCGCGGACCTTTTCGGTGACGCTCTCACCGGTGTAGCCGTCCCCGCGCTTGGCGGCCGAGAACATCCGCCCATCCTTGTAGCGCACGATGATGGCCATGCCGTCGATCTTCGGTTCGATGACCGCATCGGGGTGCTTCTCGGCAAACTCGATGACCTTCTCTTCGCCCGGCTTTTCCAGGGAGCCGGCGAGGGTGGCGTGCTCAATGTCTCCGCCTGCGGCGCCGCCGTGGCCGACGGCCGTGTGCAGTCCGTGGTCGCCGGTGATGCCGTTCTCGGTCTCGTAGGCAAGGATCGAGGCCTGGAGGCGGTCGAACTCGGCGTCCGTCATCTCCTCGACGTCGGTGGTCTCGTAGGCTTTGGCGGCCGAGAGTGCCCGGGCAACCGAGTCCTCGTAGTTGTCCTCTGTGACGGCCGGGGCGAGCGTCAGCCCGGGTTCTGCGTGGGTGCGGGTATCGAACTGGCCGCCGGTGGAGGCTGCGGCTCCGGCGACCTTGCGGGGCTGCGGAGGAAGGGCAGGGGCTTTGGGCATTTTCGGTCCTTTATCGAAGGTGTGCGTTCACCTTCTATGTGTGCGGCAGGAGGGGTTTCGAGCGACAAAACCACCCCGGAATCCGTGGACTCCGAGGTGGTTTTCAGCCGTTCCTGCAGCCGGCCAGTCCCTGACCGAGTTTACCGGCGCGGACCTACGCTGCTTCCTTCTGTGCCTTGTTCGGCTGGCTCTTGGGAACCAGGACGCCTTCCACGGCCGAGAGGCGCTTGACGGTCACTTCGTCGAGTGTTCCGGCCTTGTAGGCGGGCCGGACAACACGGCGCAGGTAGTTGTACAGCGAAGGCTCCTGGCCCGGACCGTAGCCGCTGGGAATGCGGGAGTGCTTCGTGCAGAACTCGACAAGGTCGGCCATGCGGGTGTCAACGGCCTTCATGCGAAGGGCCCTTGCAGTGGGTTCCTTCGGTGTGTCCGCAGTGCCGTCACGGCGGGTGAACTTCCGGGGCGTGAAGACCCCCGGGATCTTGTTCAGGCGCTCAAGAGCCTCGGGCTCCAGCTCGTCCCGGCGGTAGCGGACCCGCACGGTGGCGTTGAGGTACTTGTACATGATCTTCTCGCCGGGAGCGGTGCCGGAGTAGCGGGGCAGGCGGCCGTGGCGCTTGTAGAACAGCTCCAGGTTGTCCAGCCGGCCGTTGCCTGCGGGGAAGACATCGGTGACCGGGGCAGCCTTCTTCCGGGGCACGCGGGGTACGGCGCCGTGGACCGAGCGGAGGATGCCTTCAAGGTTGGGGCTCAGGTCTTCATTCAGGATGGCGGTGCGCTGGCGGTCGAGCCAGGTGCGCAGTGTGTCCTCCGGTCCGCCTTCAGGGTCGTTCTCGGGCAGGCGGCCGTTGTCATCCACCCAGGCCTTGAAGGCCTTGAAGCGGGCGATCCATGCGTCATTGTCGGGAAGTTCATTCAGTGGCATTGTGCTGTTGTCTTTCATCAGGCTTCGAGGCGGCGAAGCCACTGGTCAAGTCCCACTTCGGGGAAACGGGCGTAATCTTCGGTGCTGCTCCAGGAAATCCAGAAGCGGGCTGTTTCCTTCAGGTCCTCGAGGCTGCGCCGGATGTCCAGGCGCGGCCACACAAGGGCTGACGGGTAGCCCGCACGGGCGGAACTGGAGACGGTGGAGCGGGTGACCTTGATACGGTCGGCCCGGCGGCGGCCGGCCGGGGTTACCCAGAGATCCCGTCCGGAGGTTTCAAAGCGGTGGCCGTTGATCGTGAAGGACACCGGTTCCAACGGCTGCGGCCGGGTACGGTGGTAGCCGCGGCCTCCGCGGTTCCGGGTCCGGTCACGGCCGGCGGGAAGAAGCAGGCCGGGGATCATGACGCAGCCTTTCCGTAGCCGGCCGATTCCTGCTGCTCGATGAGGGCCAGGATGTCGGCTTCAGGTGCGGGACCGTCCATCCATTTGTCGACGCCGACGTTGATCTGGGTGCCGCGGACATCGAATTCGTTGTGGACGTGCCCGTGGAGGAGCCAGCCGCCTTCGTCGCGCAGGCGCCACTGGGTGTGCCGGTCGTATTCGGAGTGGCTGTCCCCGTCGTAGGGGAAATGGGAGAGCATGACGGGGCGGCCGCCGATGGTGCGGCTGGCAGCCGACTGCACTGTGTCGAACACGTCCAGGTACTGCCTGTGGTGACGGTGTGCGTTGCGCCGCCCGGGGTGCCCGACGTCGTGGTTGCCGAAGACGAGGTGTTTGGTTCCGGGCAGGTGCCGGATGATTTCGAGTGCCCGCGAGGGGGATGCTGCAGCGAGGTCGCCGAGGACCCAGATGCTGTCGCGCTTGGTGACGCGGCTGTTCCAGGCGTTGATCAGGTGGTTGTCATGGTCGTCAACGCTACTGAATCCGCGCAGCCCGGCGACAAAGCTGTGCCCGAAATGGGGGTCGGACCAGTAGTAGACGTTGTTCATGCCCACTATGTGTGCGGACACCGGCGGAACTCTCACCCGCCCTGGAACAACAGAAGGTCCGCACCCGAAGATGCGGACCTTCTGCCTTCGTCACAGGGTCAGTACCCGGCCGCCTGCATCGTGATGATCTGCTTCTCAACATCCGTGACGGCGTGGACCACCAGCTCGAGAGTAGAGACGATGCGGTCGGTGGAGAAGTCAGGGATGATGCGCGTCATCGCGTGATGGACGCGCTCCAGGCCGTACAGATTCTCGATTTCTTCGACGGTCATGAGGCCGCCGTGGAGCTCGATCTGGAAGTTTCTGACGATCTCGTCCTCGGCCGGGAACCTGACATAGTTGGGCGAGTGGTACCACATCTGGGCCGCACGGATCAGCTGCGTGGCGTCGTACTCGCCGATGCCCTGGGGGCGCTCAGCCTCAACGCCGGGAAGCACTTTCAGCCGGTACGCCTCCCGCTCGCTCTGGTACTTCGCGTCCCACGCGGGGATGTGCTTGTCCTTGGGCTGGGGGTTGGCCGCAAACCACTGCCGCTGCCATTCCAGCATTACCTCGTCCATCCGGGTATCAACCTCGTCGGACTTCACCTGCGCGTAGGCAACGGCAACCTGGTCGACAATGACGTCCGGTATTTCAACAGTTGACCAGAACCGGATGCACTTTTCCGCCGTCTTGAACGGCGTGGGGTGCAGGAAGGTGCCGTCCATCCTGTCGTGGAGAGGGAGGTACGACCCCGGGGAGTCCTGGACCGCATCCGGGGATGCGTCCTGTGTTTCATTCACTACTGTCTTGCTCCTTTTTGCTGTCGGGCTTCATCGCCCGTGAACGGTCAGGCCTGCCCGGGGGTACTTCGACGTCCCAGGCCGGGGGATGCTTCTCAGGCGTTTGATCCTGCTGCGCGCACCTGCGGAGGGGCGGTCAGGAGTGAGCGGACGTACCTGCCGATCTTGGTGCCGCGGCCCTTCCACCAGTTGTCGTCATCGGCATTCCGCAGCTGGCGCCAGTTCAGGGCGACCACAAAGAGCACCAGCATGCCGACCACGACGCCGAACCAGTCGCCGGCGAAGAAATCCATGACCGTGTCCACCGCTGCAGCCAGCAGGGAAGGGCCTGCAAGCGACGTTGCCCAGGTTGCGGCTATGTACCTCTGCCGGGTGCCTTTCACCGCCGTAATCCTGCGGGTATTGGCCATGAGGAAGCCGAGCTGGAGCGTGAGGGAGACCAAGGCGATGCCCAGTCCTGCAGGAGTTCCGTGCAGGGCGGCCCAGAAAGTAGTTTCCATATTCCTTATGTGTGCGGACGGGGGCGGGTCTTTGAGCGGGCCCCCGCAGCCAGGTCAACGGCAACGAGGCGGATCAGCTCACGGTACCGGGGGAGTTCGGCGGAGAGGATGGCCTTCTTCCGCCGCCGGCCGCCGGGAGTGCTGAGGGTCAGTTTAGCGACCCTACGCAGGGCACGCTCATCCAGCCGCTTGAGGTTGGCCAGGTGCGGGCTGGTGCCGCTGCTGGGCATGGATCTGTTCATGGAGGTTCCTTCAGCGTGTCGGGGTTGCTGCACGCTATGTGTGCGGACGGCACCCGGGGTGTCCCCGGGTATGCGCATGCGACGTACCCTCACGACAGAGGGGAGCGGCCAGCGGCCACTCCCCTCTGTGCTTTCAGCTCAGGTTATTCCGCAGTTCTCCGGCGCCTGGCTGCCACAAGCGCGATGCCGGCGGCGAGAGAGCCTGCACCCAGGAGCAGGACACCGGTGATCCTGGCTCCGGTGGAGGCCAGGAACCCGCCGGATTCTCCGGAGGTCGGTGTCTTGGTGTCTCCAGCCGGGAGTACGGTCGGTGACGGAGTCGCGTCCGCACCCGGTGACGGTTCACCCGGCGTCGTTTCCGACGGATCGGATGACGGTGACGGCCCGGTCGAAGGTGTATCACTAGGCGACGGATCCACCGAAGGCGTGTCGCTCGGCGTCGGGTCGGACGTCTCCGTGGGCGTCGGGACAGGGGTGGGTTCAGCTGCAACTGCGGGCAGCTCAACGGTGCCGTAGTCCCCGATGGACCCGTCTGCAGAAATGCCGGCGACCCCAAGAACAACGGGTTCGTCCCGCTCCAGATCAGTGACCGTGACAGTACGGGCTGCACCTTCCATTCGGGCTATGGGCGTCCCATTGACCGTGACTGCCCAAGTGTCAGCCAGGGCGTCGCCGGGCGTCCAGCTCAGGGTCGCAATGGTTCCGTCTTCCGCGTCCGTACCGGTAACGGTCGGTGCCGCCGGCAGGTCAGACCCGGGGATGACGGTGCCAACGTGGACGAACGCCGACATGTTGGCAACCTGTCCATTCGAGTCAGTAACCCGGACCTGCATCACTTCGTCTGCGGCATCTGTGTAGATGTGGGTTTGGACAGGGGTGGCGGTGGAGGAGTCAAAAGTGCCGTCTCCGTCGAAGTCCCAATCGTAGGCAGTGATAGTTGCATCCCCGTTGGAGTGCGACTTCGAGGCATCGAAGGTGACCGTGCCTCCTGCCGGGATGTAATAGTCCACCAGGGGCAGAAGTGCCACCGGGCGGGTCTCGATACGGGAGAGGGCCTCTTCCAGTGCTGCCGCCGTGTCGCCCTCGTTGATAATGACTTGACCCGTGGTGGCGGCCGCCAGCTCCGCATATTCCTCGGCGTTCCAGGAATCCACAACGGGGTAAACATTGACGGGGTCGATCTCCAGGGCCCGGCGGGCAACCTGATCCAGAGTAGTGCCGTCGACCATATCCGGGGAGTGGAACCCGGCGTCGGTCAGGACCACTGCCGCCTTGGTGGCGCCGTCCCGCCATTCCAGGCCGTTTAGAGCAGTCATGAGGCCGTGCAGGAGGGCCTCGGGTTCGTCGCCGCCACCGTCTACCGTCACAGCTTCCAGCTTGAGCTTCAGATCCACGGTGTTGTCTTGCAGTCCGCTGAGTACGCGTGCCGTGAACTCATCGCCTTCATCTCGGTATTCAACCAGGGCAACCCTGCCCCGCATCTTCTCCACCCACGCTGACATATTCGCCACAGTTTCCTTGGCAGCATCAATGTCTTCGCCCATGGACCCGGTGCTGTCGATGACGAACACCATGTCCAGCCCGGTTGTCCCTACTCCGATCGGTGGGGTACCAGGAGCTGGGGAGGTATCGGAGGGAGGCTGCTCTATGGGAGGCAGGCGCTTCTTCACCCGAGACATTATCTCGACGACAGCGGCATCCATATCAACGCCGTCATATCGGTGTCCCTCGTTGCTTCCAAATGGGTTTACGGAAGACCCGCAAACAAAGTCAATATCGTTACACCAGAGACCGGTTGTATCCGTGAATCCCTCCGGCAGATAAGGGACGCGCGATCTAAGTGAGCCCCCGTCAAGCGTGCAGTCCGGCACATCGAACCGCCATTCGGACGCTGGTTCGCCTGCGCACATAGGAGTGTAATCGTCGAACGGGTTCAACGGATTGCCTGTGTCGAGCTGCCCCTCGGGCAGATAAAGCTTCGGATCCCCGAACAATGCGTTGTACACAATGCGGTCCCGTATTGAAGGATCAAGCTTCTCCACATATGCCTCCCCGACCACCTGGGCGCCCTGGGAGAAACCTCCTAAGACAAATACGGAATCCTTGCATTTGTCTGCACGCTTGGTCAGGTACGAGTCCAGCTCGTCTCGACCCTCGTCAACGCTTTTTCCGTAGTCATTAGCGGCTCCTGAACTGACAGCCGCACCGGCGAGGTTCACATAGCCTTCCAGACCCCCTTTGACCGCTACGGCGGGGAACCGGTGCTTGTCCAAAGAATCGGAGCCTAGTTCGTAATAGTTCAGATCGTAACCGGCACCATCGACTGCCGTCCTAAGCTTCTCTTCGAATTTGATCGCTTCTCTGCTGTCTGAGACCCCTTTGGACGGGTCCTTCCCATCTATTTCCCTGCGCTGCCCCGAGCCGCGGGCGAAAACAGCTTCAACCAGCTTGCACTCCTCGGTGTAGACCGGGTGGTAGCTGTCCGGCGCCGCCTGGGCACCCGGTAGCGCTAACATCCCAGCAGATGCTGCCAAGAGCAGTACGGCAGCCACCCCCGAAACGCGTTCTAATATGTGATGCAACGGTCCCCCCGTTAATTGATGTGGTGTAGCTAGGTCTGGATGGGCGGGCTTGAACACCCGCGATGCGCAGCCGAGAAACTAGAAAATGTTCAGGATCAGTTCGCTCTCCGGCCGGTACGAGGATTCGGAAACAACGTTCAACCAGACCTCGTACCCTTGGACGTGGCCTTCAGCACTGCAAAGGGTGGTTTTTCCCGAGGTCTCCGGCTCGCGGATACAGTCCCCTTCGAGCTTCAATCCCCATCCGGCCGCGTCTATTCGCTTCTGCAGGCTCTGTGCATCCAGCCCCTGAACTGGCTGCCAGCGTCGCTGCAGCCCGGCACAACCGGTAAATGGCCGGCAGACGAAGCCCATGTAGTCCACAGTGTCGGGCTTCTGTTTCCAGGCCGGATCGGGCGGAAGCTGGTCTGCAATTTCGGCCATCCGAACCGTTTCCTCGCGGGTTCCGGATACCCAATCCTGGACAAAGAAAAGTCCAGCGCCTGCCAAGACAGTAGCTATGAGGGCAGAAAGCAGTACGGGGTGCCTCATTGGGCCACTCAGTCCTTCCCGGAGATTCTGCGGCGTAATGCCGAGCCCCTTCGAGAACCGGTATTTTCTGCCCCGGCCGAATGCGCCCCCACGCCTTGCTGGCCAAACGATACACGCTAAGTTGCCTGTGTCACGCCTCGTGCCCGGGAGCAGTTTTGTGCCGCAGTCCCGTCTCGAATGCCCGGGCATGCGGGCAAGTAAGAGGAAGTACCCGGGTCTAGGAGATATTCATGACCAGCCAGGGCTCAGGCCGGTAGGAGGACAGGGAGATGACATTGAGCCAGACGTCGTATCCCTGCACGGTTCCCTCAGCACTGCAGAGCGTCAGCTGTCCGGAATCGTCAGGTTCCCGGATACAGTCCCCCTCCAGCTCCATGTCCCAGCCGGCGGCGTCGATCCGGGACTGCAGGTCTTCGGCACTGATGCCCTGGGCGAGGTTCCACCGCCGCTGCATCTCCGCGCAGCCTGTGTCTGGTGCACAGAGGTATCCGTTGTAGCCCAGGTGATCGCTCGTCCGTTCCCAGCCGGGGTCGGCAGGAAGCAGGTCGGCAATGGCTGTCATCCGGGCAGTCTCGGCGCCGGTGCCTGCAGCGTGGTCGTGGACCGCGTAGCCGGTGATTACGGTCAGGATGGCAGTGACCAAACCGATCACCTTCAGGAGCTTCACTCTGGGAAGCGCGGGGCTGCCGCGCCCGGGCTACCGGAGGGCAAGGGGCAGCTCGGTGCCGGCTGCTGTCACTGCTGCCCGCTTCGCGGCGCCGGTCAGTCCGGGGGCCGGGCGCAGGACGGGGGCACCGGCTTCCTCTGCTATGAGTGCACCGGCTGCGTAGTCGTATTCCTGCAGCCCCTGCTGGAAGAAGGCATCAAGGGTTCCGTCTGCAACCATGCACAGGTCCAGGGCGGCCGATCCGAAGCGGCGGACATCTGCGTAGCCCTCTGCCATCCGGGGGAGTGCGGTCAATTCCGCGGAACGTACGGCGTCGTCATATGCGAATCCTGTTCCCAGGACTTTTCCGATGCGTTCCGGGTCCGGTCCGGTCAGGCGGCTGCGGTGTCCTCCCTCGTCCAACCACGCTCCGTGGCCGCGGGCCGCCGAATAGACACGTCCGAGTGCGGGAGCGTGGACTACTCCGGCGAGCCAGGTGCCGTCCTCGTCCACCGCTGCCACCGAGACGGCGTAGTAGGGGAAGTTGCGGATGAAGTTCGTTGTGCCGTCCAGAGGGTCGATGGACCAGCGGATCCCGGAGGGGTTGGCCGGTACCTCGTTGGCCAGCTCTTCCCCGGTGACGACGTCGTTGGGACGCCGGCGGGTCAGCACTTCCCTGACTGCCGCTTCGGCTGCGGTGTCGAAGTCGGTGACCCAGTCACCCGAGGCGCTCTTGTTCACTGCATTCATGCCTGCCAGGGAGCGATTCGCAAGGACCGCGGCTCCTGCAGCTGCTGCCTCTAAGGCTGCTTCCAGCAAGTCGCCAGGGATGGCCGGGGATGTCGTTTGATTGCTCATACTTTCCTTCTTCCGGGTCATCGGGCTAGCGGCAGCTCGGTGCCGGCCTTGTCGACGAGGATGATCTGGTCGGCGGCAATGATGCCGTGGATCAGGGTTCCGTTATGGATGACGGGGCGGGTCTCATTGGTGGGGACGAACAGGCCGCGGCTCTCTTTGTCCTGCAGCTCGCGTGACTGGGCCTGGTTCAGTTCCAGTCCGTATCTGGCTTTGGCCCAGCCGGCGAACTCGCCGTCGTAGTCGGCTGTTTTCTCGCCCTGCATGTGTCCGGCGAAGTTGGGGATGCTGTCGGCCGGACCGCCGTTCTTCTCGATGATGGTCGAAGACACCAGCGGCAGTACGAGCAGCGCGGCACTGAGGATGAGCAGCCGGCGGATCGGACGGTTTCCGAACCGGGCAGGTTCCAGGCGCCGGGCCGCGACGAGGAAGCAGGCCAGTGCCAGGATGAAGAACCATCCGGTGGTCAGGATGATGGCCAGTGGGCTGTCGTAGGCGGTGTTGTGGATCCAGGTCAGGGAGGCGTAGTCGAAGTGGTCGGCCGGGTCCTGGGCCAGGGGCAGCCTCACAGGACTGCCCCCGGCAGGGTGGTGGACGTTCGGGCGACTGTGCACGCGGGAGTGTTCATGCCCGACTGTGTGCGGCAAGACGCCCGGACGCCTACGGGCGCGGGTCCGCCGGCATCGCAGGTGCCTTGGGAACGGCCGGTGCATCCTGATTCAGGATCTCCGGTTTCTCCGCCGGGCAGCCGGGCCGGGTCTTCGGTTCGGAAGCCGTCGGGCTCGGTGAAGGGGACGCCGTCGGTGAAGGGGAAGCCGAGGGCGACGCCGTCGATGACGGATCCGGCTCGTCTGTTTCATCGTCGGTTTCGGGCACCTGCGGCACCTCGGTCTCCTCTGCAGGCAGCGGGATGCTGCAGGTCTTGACCTGCTTTTCGTACTCGGAGCGGGCGGCGTCCCGGCGGGCCAGGAAGTCTTCCCGCGCGGCGACGTCGGAGTTGTATTCGTCCAGTTCCGCGTTGTACCGGTCCCAGTCCGCGGCGATCTCCAGCCAGGCCTGGTTGGTTTCGGCGACCTTGTCGGCGTACGTGTTGTAGGTCGCTGCGGCGTCCTTGTAGGTGCCGTAGGACTTCCAGTACTTCAGCACGGCAGTCTGCCAGTCCTTCGCACCGGCTTCGAGGTCCTTGCGGGCCTGCTCGGACTGCTTCTTTTCCGATGCCTTGGCGGTGGCGGCGTCAAAGCCCGGGGCTTTCAGCCCAGTGAAGGACCATCCGCAGCCGGGACCGGTGGTGTCATCGGCGGCTACCGGGAAGCTCTTCTCGGTGGTCGCTTCAGCGGCCGGCGCCTTCGGGGCTTCAGGCAAGGCCACCGCGGCGGGCATGGGCGGCCAGACGGGGAACACGGGCTCGGCCATGGGTTCTGCCACTGTGTCGATCAGGTCCGGGGCGGGAATGGGGTACGGGGTCAGCGCAGGACCGTTATCCGCCGGGGCGGGTTTGGTCTCTGCCTTGCCGGAAGCCTTCTCCGAGGCCTTGGCCGACGGCGGTGCGGAAGGTGTCGTGGACGGCAGGTCCACCGCGGGGATGCGGACGGTGACCGGCTGGGTGAACTGCTTGTACCCGGCGAGGCTGAAGGGGCTGCGCGAGGCATCCTCTGCGGAGGAACCCGGGTTGGCGCAGACGCCCTTGAGCTTGCTGTCCAGGGTGGCGTCCAGCTCAACGGCGGCGTCGATGAGGGCCTGTGAGTTGGACCCGGTGGTGTAGGCGATGACATCTCCGACACGGAAGGAGGCTACCGAGGTCCGCTGCCCGCCGTGGCTGACCGATGCCACCATGGAATCCGTTCCGGGGGCTTCCCCGTAGATCGGGGACTGGGCGACTGCGCCTTCGGCACCGGCGCAGACTGACGCGCCCGAATGCATCTGGGAGAGGGCTTCGGCGCCGAGGCCGGCCGTGTACGCCTGGAGGGTCACACGGATCCGGCTCCCGTTGATCGTGTAGGAGCGGGCCAGCGATGTGGAGGCGGCCGAATTCTGCACCGGGCAGGAGTACGGCAGCGGAGCCACGACGGCGCTCTGCAGATTCCCTTCTGCCTTCCACCCCGACGGAGGGTTGTTCAGGACATCGGTGAGTACGGTCGTCGCAGGCGTCTGCTTCCAGCTGGCGGCGACGGCTTCGGGGGCCTGGACGGGTTCAACGGCACTTCCGCCGTCGTCGGTCAGGACCGGGAAGCCGATCAGGGCAGTAACGGCAGTGGCCGCCAACGATATTGCCGCCACCGCCGCGGCACCGCCAAGGAGCATGGTCCCCTGGCGGTCTGAGGGTTTTCTGCGCATGCTACTTGCCTTCCGGAAGGGTGATGGCTGTGGTGGAGCCGGAACTGAGGGTCAGGACCACTTCCTGGCGGTACCCGGATGTGCTGCCCGGCGCCGGGGTCTGGCTGACCACCGTGTCCTTGGGGTGCAGCCGGCTGGCCTTGGCTGTGGTTTCGGAAATGACGGGCGTCAGCTTGTTGGCCAGCAGCAGGGTTACCGCCTCATCGGTTCCCATTCCGCGTACGTCGGGGATGGAGGACGCCGTGGTGGAGCTGGTGGCGGCGTCGTCGGCCTTCGGCATCGGCTTTGCCGGCAGGCCCTGGTGGATGCCGTTCATGACGCTCTTCCAGACCGGTGCTGCAACTTCCGAGCCGGTCAGGTTGTAGAAGGTCTGGCCGTAAGCCTGCAGGACGGTCAGCGGGTGCTGCGAGCCGCCGCGGGGGTCACCGAGCCACACTGCGGTGGAGTACTGGGGTGTGATGCCGGCGATCCAGTTGGCCGCATAGTCGTTGGTCGTACCGGTCTTCGCTCCGGATTCGCGTCCTGCGAGGCCGCCGAGGGACTCGAGGGTGCCGCCCGAGGTGAACGGCATCTTCAGTGCATCCCCGACGGTGTTCGCGACGGCCGGGGCTATCGCCTGGTGGCAGTCGGCATCGGGGGTCGGGATGGATTCGCCGGAGGAGGTGCGGATGCCGGAGACGATGGCGTGGGGTGTGCATTCGACGCCGGCGGCGGCGAAGGTGGCGTACGCGTTGGCCAGCTCGATGGGGCTGACCTCGTAGGCGCCCAGGACGAGGGATGCCTCCCGCCCCTGGATGGCGCGTTCACCGGTGCGGGGAAGGGTCGTGATTCCCAGCCGTGCCGACATATCGGCAACGGAAAGGACGCCGGTGCGTTCCACAAGCTGGATGAAGTACGTGTTGGAGGAAACCTTGATGGCCCCGCGGGCGTCGATGACCCCCCAGTCGGTTCCGCCGTAGTTGATGTAGCCGCCGTCGGGGAAGTCCAGTGCCGCAGGAACGTACGGGCTGACTGCGTTGAACCGGGTGGTGGCAGGGATACCCTGCTCCAGTGCGGTGGCCAGTGCGATCGGCTTCATGGTCGATCCGGGCTGGAACGCCTGGTCGGCGTAAACCATTTCGGTTGCGTTATCTCCCGCGCCCCATTCACGGTTCTGTGCGATGCCTACGATCTTGCCGGTGCCGGGGATGACGACGGCGACACCGAGGGCTCCGCGGTTGCCGGCACCCAGGGCTTCGTCCACTGCCTGCTGGGAGGAATTCATAACCTTCGGATCCAGTGCGGTCGTCAGCGTCATGCCGCCGCGGGTCAGGCGGTCTTCACGGGCTTCGCGGGTGTCGCCGAAGGCCGGGTCGTCCAGGATTTCCTTGCGGACCAGCGAGCAGTAGAACGGGTAGTCGGACTGATCGCAGCCGGAACGGATCTTCCCGGGCTCGGGCAGGATGCCAAGGGGCTCTGCTACAGCAGCCTCGAGCTCTGCGGGTGTCAGGTCCCCGACGGCGGCGAGGCGGTGAAGCACTGTGTCGCGGCGGTTCTTCGCCAGCTCGGGAGCGGTGTAGGGGTCATAGATGTTCGGGCCCTTCACCAACCCGACGAGCAGTGCAGCCTGGCCGCTGGTCAGGTCCTTGGCTGAAGTGCCGAAGTAGATCTTCGAGGCTGCTTCTACACCGTAGGCGCCCTGGCCGAAGTAAACGGTGTTGGCGTAGGAGTTGAGGATCTCGTCCTTGCTCAGCTGCTTTTCCAGGTTCACCGCGTACTTGATCTCGCGGAGCTTGGCGTTATAGCTGGTGCCGGTGCCGACGGCGGCTTCGGTTTCATCCCGGGCGTTGTTGAGCAGGATGTTCTGGACCAGCTGCTGGGTGATGGTGGATGCACCCTGGGTGGAGTCGGAAATGAGGTTGGCCACGGCCGCCCGGGTGATGCCCTTGACGTCGGCGCCGCCGTTCTCGTAGAAGGAGACGTCCTCGGTGGCCACCAGTGCCTGGGTGAAGTGCTCGGAGATGTCCTCAAGCTTCACGTCGATCCGGTTCTCGGAGTAGAAGCGGGCGAACTCCTTGCCGTTCTTATCGAGCAGGACCGTGTGCTGGGGCAGTGCCACATCCAGGGGAAGTTCGGTGGGCAGGTCCTCCCAGTAGTTGAGAGCGGAGGATGCGGCGCCGGCGGCGAAGGTGGCGGCAGGGGCGATGAGGGACCCGGCAGCCAGTGCCACGATGGCGACGGCACCCGCGAATGCGCCCAGCCGCCTGCCCCGGGGTTTCTTCGTCCCGGTGTCCTCATCGGGCTCGCCGAGGAGGCTGTCCAGGGTTGCCGGCTCATGGCGGGGATCGTTCACGGGTGGTGGTGCTCCTTGAAGCTTGTGGTCCCCTTCGCCGTTGCGACGGGGTGTGCCGTTGATGTCCCCATGCGCAGGCAGGCCGGCGGCAGTCTCGTTGACGGTTTGCCGTCAGGGTCCTTGCCTGTGCTGCGGAGGTCAGTCCGGGGAGGGCCCGAGGACCCTTCCGGTGCTATGTGTGCGGACCCTCCGGTATCTCTCACCACGCAGTGAAGCCCGGCAGGACATGGCGTCCGGCCGGGCTTCAGATCGGGAGGGGGTTAGGCGGCGTATGACGAGCGGGGTGCCGGGGCGAGCAGGTGGGACTGGAAGGCGGCCAGCTGCTGGTCGGTGAGGTCTTCGCCCTGGCGGACTACGGAGCGGAACGCTACGACGCGGCCGTCAACCTCTGCGAAGCCAACCTGGGAGAGAACCTTCGAGGGGGTCGGAACAGGAGCGGCAGGGACCGGCACGGGGGCCGGGGTGCGGGGGCTCATGCCGAAAGCCAGCGCGATCAGTGCAGCGCCTGTGATCAGCAGGGCGATGAAGAATGCGGGGCCGGCAAGGAGTTCAAACATGGGATGCGCTCACTTTCGTTCCGGCCTGATGCCGGGGTTCGTTGTTGAGCTATATGTGTGCGGACCCCCTGCTGTTTCTCCCCGGGGTACGCAAAGGACCGGCACCCGCGTTCGGGTGCCGGTCCTGGGTCCGTGCCGGCCGGGGCCTAGGCGGCGTCTTCGGCCCGGATGACCGCCACGATGACGTACCGCTTGCCCCGGGTGTCGAAGTGTCCGCTGCTGGCCGTGACACTGTAGGGGGCGTAGCTGCCGTCCTCCTGCAGGCCGCGGATGATGACGGCGCCGCCGGAGCCGCCTTCGGAGCAGAGGCTGGCGAACGTTGTGAAGTCATCCGGGTGGATGCTGTGCGGCAGGTAGCTGTTCCGGGGCCGCTGCAGGCCGAACTCGTGCCACTTCGGAGAGGTCATGAAGACCTGCCAGGTCGAGGTGTCCACAGCGAACATGGCCTTGTTGCTTATCAGGTCAAAGGCGGCGCGGACGAGGGCGGCACTCTGGTTGTCCATTTCCTGCGGCAGGGCAGGGGTCAGATTGGTGACTTCGCGGGCGATGCTGCGCAGCCATTTCACTCCGCGCTCGGAATCCACCAGGACGCGCGAGACCGTCTCCAGTTGCTTGGATCCGGGGTTGTCGGTGCGGGTGCCCGTCAGGATCCGGAAAGCCACGGTGTGGCGCAGCCCGTCGGGATCGGCCAGGCCTTTGTCGATGACCACCTTCATGCGGGCCCGGTCCTCGGGGGCGATGAGGTAATTGACCCAGCCGTTCATGTCTCCGGTCGCGCTGCCCGCGCCGGAGCGCGGAACCTCGTACAGGGCGAACATATTGTCGTCCCAGACGGTGTCGATGTTGCCGCCGTCCATGACCTTCCACTCGATGCCGCCTACGACGGGCGGTTCGGGGATCGTTTCGCCCGCGGGGACGTAGATGGCAAGGACTGCAAGGACAATCTTGTTGATGGGGGAGAGGATGGCCTGGACGCGGACGGTCCACCGGGCACCGCGCGCCTCCACTTCCTCTTCGATGAAGGGGACCTCGGCGCAGACCTCCTTCATGCGCGGGATGAACAGCTCGCGGCCGATGACGTCGAGGTTTTTTCGCACGCTTGCCTCGGCGTAGTCGATGTCGCCGATGCTCAGGAGGCTGAACTGGTCGTCCAGGAGGGTGTCAATGAGGACCCAGCGGCCCTTGGTTTCCATCGTCTGATCCACGTATTACTTCCATCCTCATTGCTTGAGCGCGCGTAGTTACGCAAATCCTGATAAAAATAGACAGGCTGTTTCAAAACCCAAGAAACGACCGGTTTCGCACAGTGTAGCAAAACCCACATACAGCTATTTCGGACATGACAGACGTCACATCCGAAACGTGCAAACTAGATGTAACTGCATGTAATACTGGTTATGCAGCTAAAACGCCGGCGGATGCCTGTGCAGCTGAAATACTTCTTAGAAGGCCCACCTGGCGGATGCCCGAACGGCTGTTTTCCTTATATGCACTGCCCGCACGGAAGCGGGCTTACCAGGAGCACAGCCATCGCAAACGCATCAGCTTCAGCACCCCTCGAAACAGCCGACGGGGTCTACCTCGTCCAAGGGCCCGGATCCAACTGGGTCATCATCCGCGGCGACAAGGGATTCACCCTCATTGACGGAGGCTACCCCTCCGACCTGCCGCTCGTACTCGGGTCCATCAAGTCCCTGGGACTGACCCCCGGCAATGCACTGGCCATGCTGATTACGCATGCCCACACGGATCACACCGGATCCGCACAGTACTTCTCCGAGGAATTCGGTACGCCCATCCTCTCCAGCGCCGGCGAACACCTCTCGATGCTCGGCAGGGAGAAGTTCCAGGTCACCATCGGGTCGGCACTGCCGTATCTCTGGCGCCCCGCCGTATTCCGCTGGGCCCTTCATGCAGCCCGGTCCGGCGGCATGACGCCCAACGACATCCGGGAAGCGGAAGTCTGGGATGCCGACCGGATGCTGGAGCTGCCCGGATCGCCCGTCCCCGTGCTTACCCCGGGGCACACGCCCGGACACACGGCCTACCACCTGCCCGGCTCAGGAGTCCTCGTTTCAGGAGACGCCCTGGTTACCGGGCACGCCCTCGCACACCGGGACGGGCCCCAGATGCTCCACCCGATGTTCCACCATGACCTCCAGGCAGCCAGGTCCGCAGTCGATCTGCTGGCTCCGGCCGAGGCGTCAGTAATCCTTCCGGGCCACGGTCCTGCGTTCCACGGCAGCACCGCCGCATTCATTTCAGCCGCACAGCGCTGATCATTCATTCATTTTTTCGTTCAAACCCGGGGAATTAGAGCACAACGATGTCTATTCAGATCATGACCATAACCAGTGTCCAGTGCGATGGAACGGCCGAAATGCCCTGCCCGCATGAGTCAGTCAAAGTTTACGAATACCCGCAGATGATTTCCCTGCGCCTGGCCCGCAAGGAGGGGTGGGTTATCGAGGAAGTCGTTATGTGCCCGACCTGCGGCACCGGAGAAAGCGCCGCCGCCGAGCTCAAGCCCGCACCTGTGCGGCACATGAGGACCCGGATGATCCCGGAGCACGCGGCGCGGGCTGAGCAGCGTCCGTGCTCCGGGTCTCAGGCAGCGTCGCGGAGCATGGGCTCCTCTTCGGCATCCTGCAGCTGAGCAACCGTCCAGGCGTCATCTGCTGACAGCTCGGAAATCACCGGGCTTCCCTGGTCGTTGCACAGCACGGCGGTGCCGATGCTGCGGATGTCTGTTTCGTTCTCTGCAAGGTTGGTTTCCATGCCCCTTATGTGTGCGGAAGGGGTCCGGCAACTCCCCGGCCCTTAGCGGACAGCAGGGGAGGCGCCCCGGATGACACGGTAGGCCAGGTCAGGGTCGATGAGCCCGGCTTTGGGGCCCTCGGCCAGCCAGGCACCGATCTGCTCAAGTGCTTCTGACGGTGACGCCGCCGTAACCGGAACACCGCGCACCGGCTTCAGATCTGCACTGCCCTTCTCCGAGGGGTGGACAATAAGCCAGCCCCTGACGCTGCGCACATTGGAGCGGACGTCGGCCACATCACCGGCAATGCTCGTTTCGATATTCGGAATGACCTTCGCCCCGTCTACGGACAGGTCGCCCGTCAGGTCTTCATGGACCCAGTCAGGCAGAATCCGGGAGTCAACGACAGCCACCCTTGTCCCGTTGATAATGATCTGGGCTACCGCCCGGCCGCGCACCGGGGCGTTCTCCAGCACCCTTGTACCCGGGGTCTTGAGCAGCTCGCCCAGCACCCGGCGGGTCATGCGCCGCGCCTCGGCCTCCTCAGGTGACTCATCCGGCCGGTTGAAGGAAGTGATGCCCGGGGAACCCGGACCCTGTCCGGCCTCCCTGAGATTGATACGGCGGCGCAGCCAGGCGGCAACGGCAAGGCTGAGCACCAGTCCTGCAGCCACCGCGGCGGCCGAGGCGCCCAGATGCGCACGGTTCAGCGCCCAGAAAGTGAGTGCGCCTACGCCGGCGGCCGTCAGCGGCCCCCATCCGATGCCCGTACCCCCGCGGACCTGGCGGCTGCAGTGCCATGTTCCGGCGACCCAGCACACAGCGTAGGTCAGGACTCCGGATCCGCGGGGAAGGACACCTTCGGGGCCGGAAAGGATCAGTTCCTTCAGTCCCAGGAAGATCAGAAGGGCTGCCCACGCGGCGGAAAGGACCCCGATGGCCACCGGCAGGGGGTGCCGCCGCCGGCGCTGCACAGTGGTGTCGAAGATCTCACGCCAGGAACGCTCTGCCGGGGCAGGTGCCTGCTTTCGGGGAGCCGACGGAGGGCGGGTGTCCCTGGTCGGACCTTTCGCTCCGGCGGGACCGGCTCCTGCCCAGAAGTCCTCGAAGTCGGGACTTTCAGGCGGGGCTTCGCCGTGCGTATCGGGCCCGCTTCGCCGGTCAGCCCGCGGAGCAGGATCCGGTGCCGGGGGAGGAGTCGCAGGGTGGCCCAGCCCGTTGGCCCGGTCGTAGGCAGCGCGCTTGTCGGGGTCCGAGAGGGACTCCCATGCACTGGTGACCGAGAGGAAAAGAGGCTTCATGGCATCCCCGCCGACGTCGGGGTGGGTGCGTCGGGCCAGGGCCCGGTAGGCCTTTTTGATTTCGTCGTGGGTGGCGTCGGGCCGTACGCCCAGGACCTCGTAGCTGTTCACCCCTGCACGCCCCGGAAGGGCATGCGGACGCGGTCAAGGGACGAAGACAGCACGGACCGGCCTGCAGGCAGGGTCCGGAAAGGATCTGATGAGGTGCTCACCGGATCTATGTGTGCGGCTGAGGGCAGGAAAGTGCCCGCCGCCTCAGTAGGGGGACTGGATGTACGCGTAAATGAAGAAGAAGAGTGCCGTGACAGGTACTGCCAGCAGCGCGGCCAGGGATACGAAGAACAGTGCTTTCATAACCCTTATGTGTGCGGCAGGGGCGGACTCTCTAGACGAACTGGCCGTACGTTCCCGGGTGGATCCTGTTGCTTTCCAGCACGCGGGCCGCGCGGGCTTCGTCCCACGCCTCGCCGTTGACCATCTTGCCGGCGCGCGAGATCCATGCGACTGCGCTGACGGGGATGAACGGGTCTTCCATACCTGCGAAGAGACGCCGGCGGAACATTGCCCAGCG